>CADBUK010000018.1 GCA_902797915.1 Oscillospiraceae bacterium | reverse complement strand
TGAAACTACTCAGGACGAGCTCAACGCCCTCGTTGACAGGCTCAATAAGGACGAAAAAATTAACGGTATTCTCTGCCAGCTTCCGCTACCCTCTCATCTTGACGATAAAGAGGTTATCAACCGCATTAATCCGATTAAGGACGTTGACGCGTTTCATCCCGTAAACGTCGGCGCAATTATGATAGGCGATTATAATTTCCTGCCCTGCACCCCTGCGGGCGTAATGGAACTTATTCATTCAACGGGCGTTGACGTAACGGGCAAAAAGGCGGTAGTTATCGGCAGAAGCAATATCGTAGGCAAGCCTATGGCAATGCTGCTGCTTCACGAAAACGCAACGGTTGAAATTACCCATTCAAAAACCCGCAACCTTGCTGAAATCACAAGGGAGGCGGATATTCTTGTAGCCGCAATCGGCAGGGCAAAATTCGTTACCGCCGATATGGTTAAGAACGGCGCAGTTGTAATTGACGTAGGTATGAACAGGGATGAAAACGGCAAGCTCTGCGGCGACGTTGATTTTGACGCTGTGCAGGAAAAGTGCGCTTTTATTACGCCTGTTCCCGGCGGAGTAGGCCCTATGACAATCTCTATGCTTATGCAGAATACCCTTACTGCAGCTAAAATTCAAAACAATATAGATTAATTTTGAGAGGCATTGCCTCTCTTTTTTGTATAATTTTGTCATTGTAATACGCATATCGCTTGTGTTATTATATAGACATTGCATTATATTAAATACAATATATGGAACGTGGAGGATTTTGTTTATGTTTCCGGATTACTATGATTCAATCGCAAAGGTTGCCGAAACCGATAAAGAGGTTGCCGATGCAATGGCGCTCGAATTAAAGCGTCAGCGTGAAAACATTGAGCTTATCGCTTCCGAAAACCTTGTTTCGCCGCAGGTTATGGCAGCAATGGGCAGCGTGCTTACAAACAAGTATGCTGAGGGCTTCCCGGGCAAGCGTTATTACGGCGGATGCCAGTATGTTGACGTTGTTGAGGAAATCGCAATCAAAAGAGCTTGCGAGCTTTTCGGCGCTAAGTACGCAAACGTTCAGGCTCATTCAGGCGCTCAGGCAAACATCGCCGCTTATTTTGCAGTAATTAAACCGGGCGATACCGTAATGGGTATGAGCCTTGATAACGGCGGTCACTTAACTCACGGTTCTCCCGTAAACCTCAGCGGTAAGTATTTCAACTTCGTTCCTTACGGCGTTAACGACGAGGGTTATATTGATTTGGACGCTTTCGCAAAGCAGGTTAACAAGGTTAAGCCGAGGCTTGTTGTTGCAGGCGCTTCCGCTTACCCGAGAGAGATTGATTTTAAAACAATGGCTGATATTGCTCACGCAAACGGCGCTATGTTTATGGTTGATATGGCACATATCGCAGGTCTTGTTGCTGCAGGGCTTCATCAAAATCCGGTTCCTTATGCAGATATTGTTACAACCACAACGCATAAAACTTTAAGAGGTCCTCGCGGCGGCCTTATCCTTTGCAACAATCCTTACCTTGCAAAGAAAATCAATTCCGCAATCTTCCCGGGCACACAGGGCGGTCCGCTTATGCACGTTATCGCGGGTAAGGCGGTTTGCTTCGGCGAGGCGCTCAAGCCCGAGTTCAAAGAGTATCAGCAGAGAGTTATCAAAAACGCAAAGGCGCTTGAAAACGGACTTAAAAAGAGAGGTCTTAACCTCGTTTCAGGCGGTACTGATAACCACCTCGTTCTTCTTTCCCTCATCGGCACGGGCGTAACGGGCAAGGAGCTTGAGAACAGGCTTGACGAGGTACATATTACCCTTAACAAGAACACCGTTCCTAATGAGCCTCTTTCTCCGTTCATTACCTCGGGCGTTCGTATCGGCACACCCGCCGCTACAACAAGGGGTCTTAATGAGGAAGACTTTGATAAGATTTCGGAATTCATTTATCTTGCGATTACCGATTTCGATAATCAGAAGGAAAATATTACAAAGGGCGTTGCAGAGCTTCTTGCAAAGTATCCTTTGTACGAATAAGTTTAGTTTTAATGGGAAGGCGGGAATACTGCCTTCCCGTTCAATCGTTTTAGTTTGGTGTTAAAATGAAAAAACTTCTTGCAATGCTTTTCGGCGCAGTGCTGAATTTCATTTATTTTTTCTTTAAACTGAATAAAACTCAAAACAAGGTTGCTTTCATTTCCCGCCAGAGCGAAACCCCGTCGCTTGATTTCCGTTATATTATTGACGAGGTTAAAACGAATTACCCTCAGTATGAGGTTGAGGTGCTGTGCAAAATGATTCCCTCAGGACTCGGCGGCAAGGTTAAGTACCTCGGCGAAATGCTGCGCCAGATGAAAGCGCTTGCAACCTCAAGGGTTGTTGTTATTGACGGTTATTGCATTCTTGTTTCAATGCTCAGGCATAAAAAGGATTTAAAGGTCATTCAGATTTGGCACGCGCTCGGCGCGTTCAAGCGCTTCGGTAAGTCAATTCTTGATATGCAGGGCGGCAAATCAACCGCTATGGCTGAGGCGTTCAAAATGCACAATAACTATGATTTTATTGCTTCAAGCGGCGATAAATGCGTGCCTTATTTTGCAGAGGCTTTCGGTCAGCCCGAGGAAAAGTTTATTCCCATCGGTATTCCGAGAATGGATTATTTAACCGACGCTGTTGAAAATGAGCGCATTAAAGCGGAAATTCTGAAAGCTTATCCCGCTTTGGATAACGGCAAAAGGAATATCCTTTACGTTCCTACCTTCAGGGATAATGATGAGGATACCGCAGAGCTCCGCCGTGCAACCGAGGAGCTTGTTAATCAGGTTGATTACAGCGAATATAACCTTATAGTCAAGCACCACGTTGTTGACACTAATCTTGAAGAAATCTATACGGATTCCCGTACTAATCAACAGACGGGGCAGCTTTTTACGGGTACGGATTTTATGGCGGTTGCCGATTACTGTATTACCGATTACAGCTCGATTCTTTACGAGGCGCTGCTTAAAAATCTGCCTGTTTACATTTTCTGCTTTGACAGTGATAAGTATATTGACGAACGCGGCTTTTACATTGATTTCTGGCTGGACATTCCCGCGCTTTATTCAAAGAACGCCGCCGAAATCTGTGATTTCATTTCAAAAGGCAAAAGGGCGGACGTTCAAAAGGAAGCCGAGTTTAAAGCGGACTATGTAAATAAAAAATATGCAAGCATTACCGCGGAATACGGTAAGCTTATTGACGAGTTAATCAGAAACACTTACGACAACCGTTATAACTACAATTTATGATGAATATAAAATCTGCGGCATACCCCGTTTTGCAAAGGGCAAGGTATGCAAAGTTTATTTCGCTTTTTGAAAAGGCAAAGTCAACGCCTATGCAGCCCGATAAAATTTTGATGTTTGCAACCTCAAAGGGCAGGCTTGGCGGAAATTTGCTTGCAATAAAAAACTACATTGAGAATAATAATCTGCCGTTCGCTGTTACGGCGGTAACAAGCGAAAACCGCCCTGACGATAAAACGCTGGCTTCGCTTATGGCGCAAAGCAGGTTTATTATCGTTGACGATTACGAGCCTCTTGTTTATGTGCTTAAACTTCGCGAGGGGCAGCATTTAATTCAGGTGTGGCACGCAATGGGCGCGTTCAAGCGCTTCGGTTACGGCAGACAGTCTGCCGAAAAGGGCTCTTTAACCCATAAGAATTATACTGAGGCAATCTGTTCCTCACCCGAGGTTGCGCCGATTTATGCCGAGGCGTTCGGTATCTCCGAGGATAAAATAATCCCCGTCGGCTCTCCGAGAACGGATTTGTTTTTTGATAAGGCTTACGTTGCAGCCGCAAGGGAAAGGCTGTATGAAAAGGAGCCGCGGCTCAGGGGCAAAAAAATATGCCTTTTTGCGCCGACCTTCAGGGGCGAAAATGTAAACGACGCCTGCTATCCCGAGCAGTTTTTTGACGTAAAGGCTTTTGCTGACGCGCTCGGCGAAGACTGGGCTGTTATTATAAAAATGCACCCCTTCGTCAAAATGCCGATGAGTATTCCCGAAAGCGTTTCGGGCAGGGTGTTTGATTTCGGCGACGAACGCGAAATAAACGATATTCTGTTTATTACCGACGTGCTTGTTACGGATTATTCCTCCGTAATTTTTGAAAACGCTATAATCGGCAACGCTGCCGTTATGTATGCGCCTGATTTGGCTGATTACGATAACGGGCGCGGCTTTTATTATGATTATTCCGCTTATGCCTGCGGCGATGTCGTAAGCAGCTTTGGCGAGCTTGCGCCTGCCGTTTTGACCTCTGTTGCGGACAATCCCCAAATGCTTGAATTCAAAAAGCGTTTTGTTTCGCTTTGCGACGGCAAATCCTGCGAACGCTTTGTTAACGAAATTCTGAAATAAGGAGTATCACTATGAGTTACACTTTATCTGAAAAATTTGCAAGTCTGAAGCCCTCGGCTGTCAGGGAAATACTCAAGGTAACAAGCGAGCCGGGTATGATTGCTTTTGCGGGAGGCTCTCCCGACACTGCGGCTTTTCCCTGCGAGGAGGTTAAAAAGCTTTCGGCTGAAATATTAGAGGAAAATCCCGTTTCCGCTTTGGTTTACGGCGTTTCCGAGGGTTACGACCCTCTGCGCAAAACCGTTTCAAAATGGCTTAAAGAGCGCGAGAATGTAGGTACGGACGATGATGTTGTAATCATCACTGCGGGCGGCACTCAGGTTATGGATATTACCACACGCGTGCTTTGCTCGGAGGGGAACACCGTTATTTGTGAGGAGCCGTCCTTTATCGGCTCGCTCAACTGCTTCCGCTCTCACGGCTGTAAGCTTGTCGGCGTTCCGATTGACGCGGACGGTATGAATATCGACGCGCTCAGAAAAGCGGTTGCCGAAAACCCGAATGCAAAGTTTATTTACACTATTCCTAATTTTCAGAACCCCGGCGGCACCACGCTCAGCCTTGAAAAAAGAAAGGCAATGTACGAAATCGCAAGGGAAAACAACCTTGTAATTCTTGAGGACAACCCATACGGTAATCTGCGTGTTGCGGGCGACGACGTGCCTGCAATCAAGAGTATGGATACGGACGGCATTGTTGTTTATGCGGGCTCGTTTTCAAAAATTCTTGCTCCGGGTATCCGTGTTGCGTATGCGGTTGTGCCTAAGAAAATTGCACCCGCTTTCACAATCGGCAAGCAGGTTTCGGACGTTCATACGGGCGTTTTAAACCAAATGATTGTTTCACGCTGGTTTGATGAATATGACGTTAATGCGCATATTGATAATATTCAGAAAATCTACCGCCGCAAGCTTAATCTTATGTGCGACTGCCTTGACGAGCATTGCGGCGAAATAAGCTACGTTCGCCCCGAGGGCGGTTTGTTTATCTGGGCAAAGCTTCCCGACGGCGTGGAGATGCTTTCGTATGTTAACGAGCTTATTAAGCACAAGGTTGCCGTTGTTCCGGGCTCCGCCTTTATGGTTGACGATACGGCACCATGCAGCTATATCCGCCTTAATTTCTCAACCCCGAGCGATGAAAACATTGTTAAGGGCGTTAAGATTATGGGCGAGGTTTTAAAAAATACACTTAATTAACGGAGATAATTATGCAGGAAAATAATATTCAGCAGGAAAGAAGAAAAAGAAGTCTGTCCTTAATTCAGCCGACCTCTGTGCCCACTCTCGGCAACTACCTCGGCGCTATGAAGGGCTGGCCGTCCTTTCAGGAGGAGTTTGACACCGTTTACGGCGTTGCGGATTTACATTCGATAACGGTCCGTCAGGAGCCGCAGATGCTCCGCAAGCAGACCAACGAGCTTTTTGCAATGCTGCTTGCCCTCGGGCTTGACCCCGAAAAAGGCATCGTGTTCGTTCAGTCGCAGGTGCCGACGCACGCACAGCTTGCCTGGTTGCTCAACTGCTACACTCAGTTCGGCGAGCTTGCAAGGATGACTCAGTTTAAGGATAAATCCGCCCAGCACAGCGATAACGTTAACGCAGGTTTGTTTACTTACCCCTGCCTTATGGCTGCCGATATTCTGCTTTATCAGGCTGACGTTGTACCCGTAGGCGCCGACCAGAAGCAGCATCTTGAAATCACGCGCGATATTGCAGAGCGCTTTAACGGTATTTACGGCAACGTTTTCACGGTGCCCGAACCGTATATTCCTAAGAGCGGCGCAAGGGTTATGAGCCTTCAGAACCCCACCGCAAAGATGAGTAAGTCAGACCCGAACCCCAAGGGCGTTGTATATCTTACCGACCCGCCCGAAACGATTATGAAGAAGTTTAAATCCGCCGTTACCGACAGTGAAATGAGCGTTCGCTATGCTGACGGTAAGGACGGTATCAATAACCTGATGACGATTTATTCCGTTATCACGGGCGACAGCCTTGAGAAGATTGAGGCTGATTTTGCAGGCAGGGGCTACGGCGATTTCAAAAAGGCAGTCGGCGAGGCTGTTGTTGAGGAACTCCGTCCCGTTCAGGAAAAGTTTAATCAGTTTATGGGCGATAAGGCTTATCTTGAGGAGTGTCGCAGAATGGGCGCCGAAAGGGCAATGCGTATTTCAAGCCGCACTCTTGATAAGGCTATGAAGAAAATCGGCTTTTTGCAGAAATAAGGGTTAACCTATGAATAAGAAAACTATAAAAATCATCATCGCCGTTCTTGTTGTTGCAGCTGTTGCCGCGGCAGGCTTTTACGGTTATTCGTTCGTTTCCGCCGATATTAACGGCACGCAGAAGGGCGAGGGAACGGACTATACTCTGATTATCGAGCCGCAGGATTTTGAATATCAGGTTGCGCAGAAGCTGATGAATAACGGCGTAGTTATTGACGATTCTGTGTGGACGATGTGGTTTAATAAGCATTATCCCGATTTCACTTACATCAACGGCGAGTATTACCTTAATACTAATATGAGCTATGAGGAAATTGCGCAGAAGCTGCAAAATCCTGACATCAGCCACCAGCTTGTATCCGTCGTTATTCCCGAGGGCTATAACGCTTTTGATATTGCTAAAACGCTTGAGGAAAACGGAATATGCAGCGCGGACGCGTTCTATGCCGCAATCTCAACAACCGATGGCTATGATTACGAATGGCTTGCCGATTTTCCGACGGATAATGCTAATATCGGCTTCATTCTTGAGGGCTTCCTTTTCCCCGCAACCTATGATTTCGGGCTTAACAGCGAGGCTTCCGATATTGTTGATAAAATGCTTGACGCGTTTGATACCCGCCTTTCCGATAAAATGCTTGATTACTGCAGTGCAAACAATATGAGCCTTTATGAGTTTATCACGCTCTGCTCTGTTGTTCAGGAGGAGGCGTTAACGCCTGACAGCGCGGAAAATATTGCCTCGGTGCTTATCAACCGCCTCAACAGCGGCACAAAGCTTCAGTGCGACGTTACATATTTTTATGCAAAGCAGCTGCTTGATTACGGCTTTTCGCGCGAGGTTTATGATTCTTATTATACTTACCGCTGCGAAGGCTTGCCGAGCGGACCTATTACAAATTCGGGAATGGAGGTTGTTAACGCGGTTATCAATCATCCCGACACTAACTATGTTTTCTTCTTCTCCGATTTGCAGGGCGAATTCCATTTTGCCTCCACATCGGCTGAGTTTGAAAGCTTAAAGCAGCAGTATCCGTGGAAATAATTAAATTGTTTTAAAGTAAGGATTTGATATTATGTCTAAATGGGATAGGGATTATCTCGATTTGTGCCGCCGCATTTTAAGCGAGGGCGTTGAGGTTGAAAACCGCACAGGTATTAATACAATCAAGGTTCCGTCACATCATTTTCATTTTGATTTGGGCGAGGAGTTCCCGATTTTAACCACAAAACAGCTGTTTATCAGACAGGCTGTGCTTGAAATGCTGTGGATTTATCAGGCGCAGTCAAACGACGTTCGCTGGCTGCAGGAGCGCGACGTTAAAATCTGGAACGAATGGGAAATTGACGATAAGGGCGTATGGCACGCAACGCAGATGCTTCCCGATGAAAACGGCAGGCTTGTTAAGCAGGAGGTACACAAGAACTTCGGCAAGGAGTATGCCCACACAATCGGCACGGCTTACGGCTATATCGTTCGCAAGTTTCAGATGACCCAGAACCTTATTGATAAAATTAAAAATCATCCTGAGGACAGGCGTATGGTTATGACGCTCTGGCAAAACGATTATCTTGATACCGCAGTGCTTCCGAGCTGCGTGTGGAGCAGTGAGTGGGATGTAACCGACGGCAAGCTCAATTGCTGGGTTCATCAGCGTTCCTGCGACGTTCCGCTCGGTCTGCCGTTCAATGTAACCCAGTATGCCGTGCTGCTTTCAATGCTTGCCGCAACCTGCGGTCTTAAGCCGGGAACGATTGACTGGAGCATTAAAGACGCCCATATTTATATAAATCAGGTGGACGGTATTAAGGAACAGCTGCGCCGTATGGACGAGCAGGGCGATTTGCCCGCGCCTAAGCTTTGGCTTAATCCCGATGTGGATGATTTCTTTAAGTATGACAACAGCCGCGATTGCAAGGACGTTAAGCTGATTGATTATAACCATCTCGGCAAAATCGCATTCCCCATCGCACAATGAATTTGAGCGGTCAGCCGTTGGCCGCTCCGATTATAATTTTTATTCAGGTAATAACTATGAGCATTTCCGTTATCGCCGCTATCGGCAAAAACTATGAGCTTGGCAAGGGCAATGATTTAATCTGGCATTTTAAGGCTGATATGAAATTCTTTAAGGAAACCACTATGGGCGCTGCCGTAATTATGGGCAGAAAAACCTATGAATCGCTTCCGAAGCTTTTGCCCGGCAGGAAAAATATAATAATTACCCGCGCAGAAGGTATGAAGGTCGAGGGCGCACATTTTGTTAACGGAGTGGGCGAGGCACTGCGCGAGGCGGGGCAGGATGAGGTTTTCATCATCGGCGGCGCTTCGGTTTATTCTGCCTACATTCCTATTGCGGACAAGCTTTATTTAACCGAAATTGACGCCGAATGTCCTGACGCGGAGGTTTATTTTCCCCGCTTTGATAAGGCTTTGTTTACCCGCACGGTTCTTGCGGAAAACGAGGAAAACGGCATAAAATTCACCCACGTCCTGTACGAAAGAATTTAATTAATATTTTTTTGTTGACAAAAGTGAAAAGTTGTGTTAATATATGTGCACAACAAAGAAGAGCAGTTACTCGCTCTCCCCTTTAGTTTGGCGAAAAGGGCAATATTTCATTTTGATTTATTGAGGTGCGAGTATTATTATGCTCGCACTTAATTTATTTTGTGAGGTGTTTTTTATCAGCAAGGAAGCTCCGCAGCTTAACGGCGAAATCAAAGATAAGGAATTGCGTGTTATTACGGCAGACGGCGAACAGCTTGGCATTATGAGCGCAAGGGACGCGCTTGCAGAGGCTGAAAAAAGAGGTCAGGATTTAGTTAAAATCGCTCCTCAGGCAAAGCCGCCCGTTGCTAAAATTATGGATTACAGCAAATTCCGCTATGAGCAGTCAAAGCGCGAAAAGGAAAATCGCAAAAAGCAGAAGACTATTGAAACTAAGGAAATCCGCCTTTCTCTTAATATTGATATCGGCGATTTCAACACAAAGGCTAATCAGGCTAAAAAGTTTCTTTCTAAGGGCGATAAGCTTAAGGTTTCAATTCGTCTCAGGGGCAGGGAAATGGCTCACGCTGACCTCGGCGTTAAAAATATGGAACGCTTTGTTGAGGCTCTCGGCGAGGATATTGTAGTTGATAAAGCACCTAAACTTGAGGGCAGGCAGATTTTAATGTTTGTTTCCTCAAAGGCAAGTAAGTAATTTTAATATGGAGGAATAAATTATGCCAAAGATTAAAACACACAGCGGCGCAAAGAAGCGCTTCAAGGCAACCAAGAGCGGTAAGGTTAAGCGCGCTCATGCTTACACCTCTCACATTCTTACTAAAAAGTCAACCAAGCGCAAGAGAAATCTTCGCAAAACAACTGTTGGTGATGTAACAAACCAGAAGCAGATGAAAAGACTTGTTCCTTATAAATAATTTAAGGAAAACCAGAATAATACTCGGAGGTAATTAAGTTATGGCAAGAATTAAAGGCGCTATGGCAACTCGCAAAAGAAGAAAGAAAGTATTAAAGGCAGCTAAGGGCTATTACGGCAGCAAGCATCGCCTTTTCAAAACCGCAAAGCAGGCTGTTATGAAGAGCGGCCAGTATGCGTATATCGGCAGAAAGCAGAAGAAGAGAGAATTCCGCAGAATCTGGATTTCAAGAATTTCCGCTGCCTGCAAAATGAACGGCATCAACTATTCATCCTTTATGAACGGTCTTAAAAAGGCTGACATTCAGCTTAACAGGAAGATGCTTTCAGAAATCGCAATTGCAGACCCTGAGGGCTTCAAGAGCCTTGTTGAGACTGCAAAGGATGCACTCGCATAATTAAATATGGCTTATTCGGCTGTTCACGCTATGTGAACAGCCGTTTTTATTTGATAAATCTGTAATTAAATTTTAATATTTTTTTGTTTTTTTGGTGTTGCACTTTTCGGTTTTATAATGTATTATAGCATATAATAAGTTATATCTTATTATATGTGGTTTTCTTAAACATAAGTAATGCGGTTAAATCCGTGAATTAAAGCCGAGAGGTCCGAGCCTTGTCATACTCGAATCAAGCAAGCCTTAAATGGTATATTTCGCATATCTTTTGCCATTTTTTGCTTTGACATACGAAAGTATGCCTGCATCAAAGAAATGCCAAAATCTACGCAAACTATGCTATTTAAGGTGCAAAGCAGTTCAGAGTAGTTCATTTATTGGAAAGGCAAGGCAAATTGGCGAAGCAAGGCTGGCGCCTTGCAAGACAATTTAACGTAGTATTTGCAAGATAGGGACACTCTGAACCTTACTTGCTTCGGGTATGATAAGGCAATGGAAAAAATCACAAGTAAATCTAACAACCTGATAAAAGAAACAGCTAAGCTTTTCACCTCACGCAAGGCAAGATACGAAAATCATCAATTTGCTCTGGAGGGTGCAAGGCTTTGCTTTGATGCAATTAACTCGGGCTATGCTCCCGAAATGCTGTTTTTTACCGAGGAATTGCAAAGCAAATATCCCGCCGAGATTGAAAAGGCGGTTGCCGCTTCAAAGCGTGCCGCGCTGATTTCTTCCGAGGTTTCCGCAAAGCTATCGGAAACTCAAACCCCGCAGGGCGTGTTTGCGGTGTGCGCAATGAAACCCTTTGCCGAAAGGGCGGAGCAGGGCAAAAAGTATATCGCGCTTGACAACCTGCAGGACCCCGCTAATTTAGGGGCAATCCTCAGAACAGCCGAGGCGCTCGGAATAGGAGGCGCAATTCTATATAATTGCTGTGACGCATATAATCCAAAGGCGCTGCGTGCGGCAATGGGCAGCTCGCTTCGCCTGCCGATGATTATTTCGGACAATCTTGTAAGGGATATTACGGAGCTTAAAGCAAACGGCTTTTCCGTTTTTGCAACCGTGCCTGACAGGGACGCGCAGGATATTACAAAGATTTCGTTTCCCGCTTCGTCGGTCTGCGTTATCGGCAATGAGGGCAACGGTATTTCGGACGAGGTCAAGGCGGCTTCCGGCAATTTGGTAACAATCAATATGCTCGGCAGGGCGGAAAGCCTTAACGCTTCAATGGCGGGCGCAATTGCAATGTGGGAAATGCTGCGATGAGTAATAACGCGCTTTATTGGCTCTGGCTTCAGAACGCGCTCGGCGCAGGGGCGGAGCTCAGAGAGGCAATTGAATATTTCGGCGGCGCAAAGGAAATCTATTCTGCTGACGAGTTTGCGCTTAAATTCAGCGGCGTTTTTAATCCTAATCAGGTTGCGGCGCTCAGCGATAAATCGCTTTCAAAAGCGGAGGATATTCAAAGTCTCTGCAAGCTGCAAGGCTGGCAGATAATAGATTTTGACGATGACGAATATCCGCAAAGGCTTGCAGAAATTGAAAACCCTCCCGCAGTGCTTTATGTTGACGGCTGTTTGCCGAGGGTTGACGATAACCTTTATATCTCAATAGTCGGTTCGCGTAAGGCGAGCAGTTATTCCGTTAAGGCGGCTGAGATTATGAGCCGCGGCGTTGCTGAACACGGCGCAGTAGTCGTTTCGGGCGCAGCGCTCGGGGTTGACTCTGCCGCGCACAACGGCGCAATACTCTGCGGCGGCAAAACGGTTGCAGTGCTCGGCTGCGGCTTCGGTGTCAATTATCTGATGTCAAATCAGCCCTTGCGCGACGCAATAAAAAATAACGGCGCACTGATTACCGAGTTCCCGCCGTTCACTCCTGCTTCAAAATATACCTTCCCGATAAGAAACCGAATTATCAGCGGCATTTCGCTTGCCGTTCTTGTTGTGGAGGCGGGTGTCAAAAGCGGCAGTCTGATAACCGCGCGTTACGCTGCGGAACAGGGCAGAGAGGTTTTCGCAATCCCTTGTTCAATCTTTGAGGAAAACTTTGCGGGCACTAACCGTCTGATTGAGGACGGCGCTTCGCTTGCAATTAATCCGCTGGATTTGCTTTACCCGTTTGCCGAAAGGTTCGGCATTGACATCGGCAAGGTTAAATCGGCTTCGCAGATATATAATTCAAAACCGCAGCGCGAGCAGGCTAATTATAACGCAGATAAATCAGCCGAATACTCTTTTGAAAACAATTCTGAAAGCAGGAGCAGGCGCGCCAAAAGGCAGAACGCCGCTTCAACGCTTATGGGCAACGACTTAACCGTGTATAACGCTCTTTCCGACGAGCTTGTACATATAGACGAAATTATCCAGAAAACAAATCTGCCTACAGGCAGCGTTTTAACATCCCTTACAACTCTTGAGCTTATGGATTTAGTTGAGAGCGCAGGGGGCAAAAGATATAAACTATCCTGAAAGGAATAAATAAATGTCAAAACTTGTTATTGTAGAGTCGCCTGCAAAGGCAAAAAACATTAAAGGCTATCTCGGCAAGGGCTATGAGGTTATCGCCTCAATGGGCCACGTCCGCGATTTGCCGTCCGCAAGGCTTTCCGTTGATGTTGATAACGACTTTGAACCCAAGTACGCGGTTATCAAGGGCAAGGAAAACTTTGTTAAGGATTTAAAGAAAAAGGCTGATAAAGCGGATTACGTTTATCTCGCAACGGACCCTGACCGTGAGGCAGTGGCTATCAGCTGGCATCTTGCAACCCTGCTTGATTTGGATTTGAGCGAAAAAAACAGGGTTACCTTTAACGAAATTACAAAGCACGGCGTAACGGAGGGTATGGATAACCCGCGCTCTATAGATATTGATTTGGTTGACGCGCAGCAGGCACGCCGTATTCTTGATAGGCTTATCGGCTACAAGCTTTCTCCGTTCATCAGCCAGAAAATCAGAAGGGGGCTTTCAGCGGGCAGAGTTCAGTCCGTAGCTCTCCGCCTTGTAGTTGACAGGGAAGAGGAAATCCGTGCTTTTAAGCCTGAGGAGTACTGGTCAATTGACGCCAAGTTTACTAACCCTCCGGGCAAAAAGGTTTTCGGTGCTGCAATTTACAGCAAGTCAGGCAAGAAGATTAAGATTGAGAATAAGGAGCAGAGCGACTCCATTCTTGCAGACCTTGAAAATGAAGACTATATCGTTTCTTCGGTAAAGAAAGGCTCAAGGAAAAAGAGTCCGACCCCGCCGTTCAACACCTCATCGCTTCAGCAGGAGGCTTCACGCCGCCTTTCATTCCAGGCAAGGCGTACTATGAAGGCTGCGCAGGAGCTTTACGAAGGTCTTGACGTTCAGGGCATCGGCACACTCGGTCTTATTACCTATATGAGAACGGACTCGCTTCGTATTTCGGATGAGGCAAGGGCTGAGGGTAATAAATACATCCTTGAAACCTACGGCGAAAAGTATTTGCCCAAAAAGCCGAGATACTATAAAACAAAGGGTAATGTTCAGGACGGCCACGAGGCTATCCGCCCGTCAGTTCCGAGCATTACGCCTGACAGAATTAAGGATTCCGTAACCTCCGACCAGTATAAGATTTATAAGCTTATATGGGAACGCTTTATCGCTTCGCTTATGGAAAGCTGCCTTCAGGAAACCGTTAAGGTTGAAATCTCTGCGGGCGACTATATTTTCACAACATCGGGCTATACGGTTAAGTTTGACGGCTTTACCGCTCTTTATGAGGAGGCAAAGGAGGATACTAACGACGAGGATTCCGCTCCGCTTCCCGCGCTTGCGCAGGGCGATGTGCTTAAACTCAAGTCAATCCTCGGCAATCAGCACTTTACCCAGCCGCCTGCAAGGTACACTGAAGCAAGCCTGATTAAAGCGCTTGAGGAAAACGGCGTCGGCAGACCGTCAACCTACGTAACCATTACGTCAACAATTGTTGCGCGCGAATACGTAAAGCGTGAGGGCAAGCAGTTTGTTCCTACCGAACTCGGCGAAGCCGTAACAAAGCTTCTTGAGGAAAAAATGCCGAATATCGTTAATGTTAAGTACACCTCAAAAATGGAAGAGGATTTGGATAAGATTGACAGCGGCGACAAGAATTATAAAGAGATGATAAGGCTCTATTATGACGACTTTGAAAAGCCGCTTGAAAGAGCTAAAAAGGATATGCAGGGCGTTAAGATTAAGCTCAGCGAGGAAGAAACAGACGAGGTTTGCGAAAAGTGCGGCAGAAATATGGTCGTTAAAATCGGACGCTTTGGTAAATTCCTTGCCTGCCCGGGCTATCCCGAATGTAAAAATACAAAGCCGCTTGTGCTTAAAACCAAGGCAAAATGCCCTGAATGCGGCGGCGACGTAATTGAAAAGAAAACCAGAAAGGGTACCTCCTTCTACGGCTGCTCAAATTACCCCAAGTGTAATTTTATGACCTGGGATATGCCGAGCGACGAGGTTTGCCCCAACTGCGGAAAATCACTGTTCAGGCGCAAGGGCAACGTGCTTTATTGCCCCGACACAGAGGGCTGCGGCTTTACAAAGCCCGCTTCAAGAAAGAAATCATAAGAGGTTTTATGAAATTTAAGGTTATCGGCGCAGGGCTTGCAGGCTGTGAGGCTGCCTGGCAGCTTGCGCAAAACGGATATAAGGTTTCGCTTTATGAGCAAAAACCGCTGAAAAAATCTCCGGCGCATAAATCCGATTTGCCCGCAGAGCTTGTTTGCTCCAACTCGCTTAAAGCGGCAAGACTTGATTCTGCCGCAGGGCTGCTTAAAGAGGAGATGGCGCGCCTCGGCTCGCTTTTGGTGCCGATTGCGCGCAGCTGCGCAGTTCCCGCGGGCGGTGCGCTTGCGGTGGACAGGGATTTGTTTTCAGCCGCCGTTGCCGAAAAAATTAAAAACCACCCTAATATTGAATATATAACTGCGGAGGTTGAAGCCGTTGACGATGATGAGGATACCGTAACGGTTATCGCAACGGGTCCGCTTACAGAGGGCAAAATGAGCGCCGCAATTGAAAAGCTCTGCGGCGGTTACCTCTCGTTTTACGACGCGGCGGCACCGATTATTACGGCTGACAGCGTTGATATGAGCATTGTGTTCGGCGCTTCAAGGTATGAACGCGGCGGCGAGGAGGATTACCTCAATTGCCCGTTTAATAAGGAGCAGTACGAAAGCTTTATTAACGAGCTTGTTAACGCTGAGGGCGCAGTGCTGCACGACTTTGACGTTTACGAGGGCTGTATGCCGATTGAAAAGCTTGCAAAGCGCGGGCTTGACGCTCCCCGCTTCGGACCTATGAAGCCCGTCGGGCTTGTTGACCCGAAAACAGGGCGCAGACCCTGGGCGTGCGTTCAGCTTCGCAGGGAAAACAGCGCGGGTACAATGTTTAATCTCGTCGGCTTTCAGACAAATCTGAAGTTCGGCGAGCAAAAACGTGTGTTTTCAATGATTCCGGGGCTTGAAAATGCGCAGTTTGTGCGCTACGGCGTAATGCACCGCAATTCGTTTTTGGATTCGCCCCGTCTGCTTAACAGATATTTTCAGCTCAAATCAAAGCCAAACGTGTTTTTTGCAGGCCAGATTACAGGCGTTGAGGGATATATGGAGTCCGCGGCTTCGGGTATTATCGCGGGTATAAACGCCGCAAGGTATGCCGAGGGCAAGCCGCTGTTTTCTCCGTCGGATTTAACAATGATAGGCGCGCTTTCAGCTTATATCAGCGATGAAAGCGTAAAAAACTTTCAGCCTATGGGCGCTAATTTCGGCGTGCTTCCTCCTATTGAGCCGAAAATAAGGGATAAAAAGGAGCGTTATGCCGCTCTTGCAAACAGAGCGCTTGACGCGCTTAAATCAGATATGTCTTAACCCAACAGGGATAGTTATATGAAAAGCTTAGATATTCTTGAAAAAGAAATAAACCACAATTTTAAAAACAGGGATGTTTTGATTGAAGCGTTAACCCATTCAAGCTACGCCAACGAAAACCGTAACGGCAGGGAGAGTAATGAAAGGCTTGAATTTCTGGGCGACTCCGTTGTTTCAATCGTCGCCGCAGACCTGCTTTTTGAGCGCTTTCCCCATACTCCCGAGGGAGAACTTTCAAAAATCAGGTCGGCACTTGTTTGCACCGCCTCGCTTTCTTCGTTTGCAAATCAGATTTCGCTCGGCGAGTATCTTTATCTCGGCAAGGGTGAGGAGCTCAGCGGGGGCAGGCAGCGTTCCACAATTCTTGAAAACGCCTTTGAGGCGCTTACCGCCGCAATTTATCTTGACGGCGGGTTAGAGGAGGCAAGGGCCTTTGTGCTTCGCTTCCTTACCAATGCGCTTGATAATCATCAGGTCAGCTTTAAGGATTACAAAACGCTTTTGCAGGAGGTCGTTCAGCAAAATCACGACGAAACGCTCAATTACGTTATCGTCGGCGAAAGCGGACCCGACCATGATAAACGCTTTGAGGTTGAGGTACATCTCAATTCAAACATTATCGGCAGGGGTATCGGCAGAAGCAAAAAGCAGGCAGAGCAGGAGGCGGCAAGGGAAGCCTTGCAGTTAATGGGTATATGAAAAAGGGTAACATTTCGGTTTTCGTTTCCCATATCGGCTGCCCGCAGCAGTGCTCTTTCTGTAATCAAAGAACAATTACAGGGCAAAGCAATACGCCTGACGGGCAGGACGTAAAGCACGCGGTTGAAACCGCGCTTGCCTCTAACAAGGACGGCAGGTTTGAATATGAAATCGCGTTTTTCGGCGGCTCGTTTACCGCGATTGAAAGGGGCTATATGCTCTCGCTTCTCGGCGCGGCAAAGCCCTATGTAGAAAGCGGCGCGGTTAAGGGTATCAGAATTTCAACCCGCCCCGACGCGATTGATGATGAAATCCTTTCCTTGCTGAAAAGCTACGGCGTAACGGCAATTGAAGTCGGCGCACAGTGTATGGATGACGGCGTGCTTGCCGCCAACCTGCGCGGGCATTCCGCTGACGACGTGCGCAATGCGGCTCGGCTGATAAAAGCCGCAGGCTTTGAACTCGGACTGCAGATGATGACGGGCTTGTACGCTTCCGACGATGAAAAGGATATTCGCACCGCATACGAATTTGCGGCGCTGAAGCCTGATACGGTCAGAATTTATCCTACTGTTGTGCTTAAAGATACTTACCTTGCGCAGCTTTATGAAAGCGGCAAATACAGCCCGCCTTCGCTTGACGAAACGGTTGAGTTATGTGCTCGGCTTGTGGAATTCTTTGAGCGTCAGGGTGTTGACGTTATACGCGTAGGGCTTCATTCAAGCGAGAATGTTAAACAGAATATGCTTGCAGGGGGCTACCACGACTCACTTGGAGAAATGGTAACCTCAAGGATAATGCGTAACAGAATTATGCAGTATCCGCGCGGCAGGTATAAGGTTTATATAAACGAAAAATCAATTTCAAAATTATTAGGAAACAAAAAATCAAACATCATTGCGCTGAATGCGGCGGGCTATGAAATCGAAATCGGTTTCGACTCCGCGCTGAAGCCCGATGAATTGAGGGTAGTTTAAATGGTTTTAAGAACACTTGAAATGCAGGGCTTTAAGTCCTTCCCCGATAAGACGGAGCTTAACTTCGGCAAGGGTATTACCGCCGTTGTAGGTCCCAACGGTTCGGGTAAAAGTAATATTTCTGACGCTGTAAGGTGGGTTTTGGGCGAAACCTCGTCCAAAAATCTCCGTGCCTCAAAAACAGAGGACGTCATTTTCGGCGGCACGTCTGCCAGAAAAGCGGTGGGCTTTGCACAGGTACAGCTTACGCTTGATAACAGCGACGGCACGCTGAAGGACAGGGGCGAGATTGTAACCGTTACAAGACGTTATTACCGCAGCGGCGAAAGCGAATATAAAATTGACGGCGAAAATGTGCGTCGCCGTGATATTCACGAGCTGTTTATGGATACGGGTCTCGGCGCTGACGGCTATTCAATGGTCGGTCAGGGTAAGATAGACTCCATTATTTCCGCTAAGAATGAGGACAGGCGCGAACTGTTTGAGGAGGCTGCGGGTATTTCACGCTTCCGCCATAAGAGAACGGACGCTCAGCGCAGACTTCTGCAGGCTCAGGAAAATCTCGTTCGCCTGCTTGATATTCTCGGCGAGCTTGAAAGCAGGGTGGGTCCGCTTAAACATCAGAGCGAAAAGGCTGAAAAATTCCTTGAGCTTTCGGGCGAAAAGAAAAATCTTGAAATCGGCGTGTGGATTAATAAAATCAACAAATTCACAAACGAACTGCGCGAGCAGGAGCATAAAATCGACGCCGCTAACGCTTCATACGAAATCTGCGAAAATGAGTTAAAGCAGATTGAAGCCGAGATTGAAGAGGTTCTTGACGGCGTTGCCAAAATTAATACTCAGATTGAGGAAATCCGTCTCGGCGGCGCTTCTTATGAGGAGGAGGCTCTCCGCAAGGAAGGCGAGGCTTCTGTTCTTGAGGCAACCCTCGGCCATAATAACGAAACCATCGAAAGACTTAAAAACGATATAAACGACGCCGATAAGGGCAACGCCACAATTGACGAGCAGATTGCTCAAAAGCAGGCTCTTATCGATGAAAACGAAAAGAAATCCGAACAGCAGAGGGCAAGCCTTGCCGCTCTTACTCAGGAGGAGCAGGCTTTGCTTAACTCAAACGCAGAGCTTTCACGTCTTTCCGCCGAGGTTAATCAGGCTATCGCGGAGCTTACCTTAAAGCTTTCCGACAGTCGCGTTAAGGCTTCGCAGGCGCAGTCAAGTATTGACGAAATTGAAGCGCGCAGGGGCACTGTTGACGAAAGCATTGCCGCGCTTGATAAGGACATAAAAACAGAGCAGAACAGGAAAGCCGAGTCAGAGGCTAACCTTAAATTCCTGAACGACCGTATTGACGAGTATAACAACTCGCTCGGCGGTTATCAGCTCAAATTAAAAACAAAAACCGATAAGGCGGATAAGCTTAAAGAGCAGGCTGAAAAGGCGGAACGTCTTTTTGCGGAAAAACAGCAGAAGGCAAGAATGCTTTCCGATTTGGAAAAAAATATGGAGGGCTATTCGGGCGCCGTTAAGTCCGTAATCAGACGTGCGGAGTCAAAGCAGCTCGGCGGTATTCACGGCACGCTTTCGCAGCTTATTCAGGTTGATAACGAGTATTCAACTGCTATTGAGGTAGCGCTCGGCGCTGCTATGCAGAACGTTGTTACCTCAACCGAGGCGGACGCAAAACGCGCAATTTATTATCTTAAAGATAATAAGCTCGGCCGCTGCACCTTCCTGCCGATTTCCAACATTAAGAGCAGAACCCTTGATGAAAAGAATTTGGATGAAAACCTCGGTTTTATCGCAATCGCCTCCGATTTGGTTGAGTGTGATAAGAAATATAAAGAGATTATCAGCAATCTGCTTTCCCGCGTTGTTATCGTTGACGATATGGACAGCGCAATCGGAATTGCAAAACAATATAAAAACCGCTTTAAAATCGTTACGCTTGACGGTCAGGTTATCAACGCAGGCGGCTCGATGGCGGGCGGAAGCGCCGCAAAGGGCTCGGGTATTCTTTCCCGTGCAAATATGATTGAGGAGCTTCAGAAGGAAGCCGAAAAACTTTCAAAGGAAGCCGAAAAGATTACCTCGGAGTTTAAAGCCGCACTTGAAGAGGCAAACCGTGCCGCAGCGGAAATGCAGGCGGCTGAGGC
>CADBUK010000017.1 GCA_902797915.1 Oscillospiraceae bacterium | reverse complement strand
GGGCTCTGCATTAAATGCGCAAGGGAGCTGAATATCGGCTCAATCAATCAGATGATTGAACAGCTCGGTATTTCAGACGAGGAGCTTGAGCAGGCATCAGAGCAAATGAATATGTTCATGGAAAATATGGACGATTTTGATTTCGGACCGCTCGGCGAAATGTTTAATCCCGAAAATATGGACGGCGCGCAGACAATGCCGTTTGCAAATCTTTTCGGCGGAGAAAACGGCGCAGGCGGCGCTGAAAGCAAGCAGAAAAAGCAGGGTAAAAGGGGAAGAAAAAATCCTCAGGAGGACAGAAGAAAGTTCCTCAACAACTACTGCAATAACCTTACAGCTAAGGCTAAAAAAGGCGAGATTGATAATATAGTAGGCAGGGAACAGGAGCTTAACAGAACCATTCAGATTTTGTGCCGCAGAACAAAGAATAACCCCTGCTTAATAGGCGAGCCCGGCGTAGGTAAAACCGCAATCGCAGAGGGGCTTGCAATCAGAATTGCTAAAGGCGAAGTGCCTGCAAGGCTGCTTGATAAGGAAATTTACCTTCTTGATTTGACTGCGCTTGTTGCGGGTACGCAGTTCCGCGGTCAGTTTGAGGGCAGAATTAAAGGTCTTGTTGACGAGGTTAAGAGCGAGGGCAATATTATACTGTTCATTGATGAGGTTCATAATCTTGTCGGCACGGGCGACAGCGAGGGCACAATGAACGCCGCAAATATTCTGAAGCCTGCGCTTTCAAGGGGCGAAATTCAGGTTATCGGCGCTACAACCTTTACTGAGTACAGAAAGTATATTGAGAAGGACGCGGCGCTTGAACGCCGTTTTCAGCCTGTTAAAATTAACGAGCCGTCGCTTGACGAGGCATATAATATGCTTCTCGGTATAAGGGATTATTATCAGAATTACCATAAGGTGCAGATTTCGGACAGCCTTGTTTATAAGGCGGTTACTATGTCCGAGCGCTTTGTTACTGACAGGTATTTGCCCGATAAAGCCATTGATTTGCTTGACGAGGCTTGCACCTGTGCAAATCTGCGCAATCCCGCAATTTCAGAATATCAGATTATGCTCAAGAAAAAGCAGGATTTGCTTGAGCGTATTGACGCCGCTTCAGAGCCCGTTGAGGGAGAGGAAATTGATTATGAGCTGCTTTCTAATCTGAAGGCGGAGGAGCTGAAAATTGACGAACAGCTTCCCGAATTAGAGGAAAAGGCAAAGGATAATCAGGTAATTGAAGCAGACCTTGCCAAAGTCGTTTCAATGTGGACGGGAATTCCCGCGTCAAAGATTGAGGCAGGGGATATTAAAAAGCTTGCCGACCTTGAGTACGAACTCAAAAAGCATATTATCGGTCAGGATAAAGCAATCGAAAAGGTTGCAAATGCGGTTCGCAGGGGCAGGGTACAGATAAGCCCGATAAAAAGACCGCAGTCGTTTATATTTGTAGGTCCTACGGGTGTCGGTAAAACAGAGCTTGTTAAACAGCTTGCGCAATACCTGTTTGATTCGCCGGACAGCCTGATTAGGCTTGATATGAGCGAGTTTATGGAAAAGTTCAGCGTGTCAAGAATTATCGGCTCTCCTCCGGGTTATGTCGGTTATGACGATGCGGGTCAGCTTACAGAAAAGGTTCGCAGAAAGCCGTACAGCGTAATTCTGTTTGACGAGATTGAAAAGGCTCATAAGGATGTGCTTAACATACTGCTTCAGATTCTTGACGAGGGCAGAATTACGGACGCACAGGGCAGAACGATAAACTTTGAAAATACAATTATCGTTATGACCTCAAACGCAGGCTCAACGGATACCGCTTCTCTCGGCTTCGGAAAATCAGATGATGAAATAAATCAGGACGTAACTATGAAAGCGCTTGAGCGATTTCTTCGTCCCGAGTTCATCGGCAGGGTCGATGAAATAATAACCTTTAATAATCTTACCGAAGCAGATTTTGTTAAGATTGCGGGCATAATGCTTGCAGAACTGAAGGAAAGCCTCAAGGACAAAGCGATTGAGCTTGTTTACGGCGATGAGGTTGCCGATTTCATCGCAAAAGAGGCTTACGGTTCAAAGAAAAACGCCCGCGCTCTGCGCGATTGCGTAAGGCGTGACGTTGAGGATTTGCTTGCTTCTCAAATCGTTTTCAACACCGATGTTGAAATAGAACGCTTTACTCTTACCGTGGGCGATAAAATTAAGGTTAAGATTAATTAAATTAAAAAAAAGTCTTGACAGTCTAATGGTCTTTGTTTATAATAAAGACCGTTGCTGCGCGGGTGTAGTTCAATGGTAGAATGTCAGCCTTCCAAGCTGAACACGAGGGTTCGATTCCCTTCACCCGCTCCAATGCGTTTGTAGCTCAGCTGGATAGAGCAACCGCCTTCTAAGCGGTAGGTCGAAGGTTCGAGTCCCTCCAAGCGCGCCATTATATGCGCCCTGGGTTGGCAACAGCCTCTCAGAGCGCGAAATATGGTGGGATTAGTTCAGTTGGTTAGAGCGCCAGTTTGTGGCACTGGAGGTCATCGGTTCGAATCCGATATCCCACCCCACTTT
>CADBUK010000016.1 GCA_902797915.1 Oscillospiraceae bacterium | reverse complement strand
TCCGTTTTCGTCAAACGCAAGCTCAACCTTAGTGTCGTCAAGCATTTTGATAATTGCGGCGTCATCGTCAACAACGCCGTTTCTGACCGCATTCAGCGCAACCGCACGGTAAAGCGCGCCCGTGTCAACATAAATGAAGCCGAGCTCCTTTGAAGCCGCCTTTGCGATAGTGCTTTTGCCTGCGCCTGCAGGTCCGTCAATAGCAACATTAATCATAACAGTTATTCCTTACATATTTTTTTGAAATGAAACCATTTCGAGTTAACTAAAACATATTGTTTCCGCAGAGATAGCCCGTTGAAAACGCAATCTGCAGATTAAAACCGCCCGTATAAGCGTCAACGTCAATAACCTCGCCCGCAAAGAAAAGATTGCTGATGATTTTTGACTTCATCGTTTTCGGCTCAATCTCCTTAACGTCAACGCCGCCGCTTGTAACAATAGCCGCGTCAATATCATAAAAGGACGAAACGCCGAGCCTGAAATTCTTAATTAAATCAACAAGCTTGCGCCGTTCCTCACGGGTAATTTCGTTAACCTTTTTTGAGGGAGCAATTCCGCTAAGACTAACTATAACAGGAATGAGCTTTTTTGGCAACAATTTGCCGAGAGAGTTAATAAAATCTTTATTGCTTTCCTCTGAAAAATCGCGCAAAATACGTTTATCAAGCGCCTGAAAATCAAGCGCGGGTTTTAAATCGATTGAAATTGAGCAAGCGCCGTTTTTAAAATTGCGTATATGGCTTGAAGCCGAAAGGATAACGGGGCCGCTGACTCCGAAATGTGTAAAAAGCATTTCGCCGAAATCCTCATAAATCAGCTTTTCGTTCTGAAAGAGCTTTACGCCGACGTTGCGCAGGCTAAGCCCCTGCAATTTGGGTATGAAATTATTGCTGCAGACAAGCGGCACAAGGCTTGGCTGAATTTCCGTTACGGTGTGCCCTGCCTGACGGGCAAGAATATAACCGTCTCCCGTTGAGCCTGTGGCGGGGTAGCTTTTACCGCCCGTGCAGACGGCGACCGAGGAACATTCAAGCCTGCTGCCGTCGTCAAGAACAACGGCAGAAATTGTATTTCCGTCAAATTCAAAAGCTTTAACCGTGCCCTGAATAATTTTAACGCCCGCGGATTTTGCGTTTTTTACAAGTGCGTCAACAACGTCAACCGCCTTGTCCGAAACGGGAAAGACGCGGTTGCCGCGTTCAATCTTTGTAGGCACGCCCAAATCCTCAAAAAACGCGATAGTATCATACGGCATAAAGGCGGAAAAGGCAGAGTAAAGGAACCTTGGATTTTTAGGCACGAAGCTGATAAGCTCCTCCAAATCAAAGGTTGCGTTTGTAAGATTGCACCTGCCCTTACCCGAAATAAGAACCTTGCGGGCACAGCGCGGCATTTTTTCAACTATGACGGTTTCGTTACCGTTTTTTGCACTTTGCGCCGCCGCCATCAGACCCGAGGCGCCGCCGCCGATAATAATAACTTTAGGCATAGTGTTGAATTTGGGTTATTTGGTTGAATAAATAGTGAATAATGAAAAATGAATAATTGCGGGAGGGCTCCGCCCTCACCCGATTATATTATTCCAATTCGGAAAGCTCGGACGATACCGATTCCCACTCTTCGTAAAGAGCCGAAAGCGCCGAGGATTTTTCCTCGTGCCGAGCATTGATTTTAAGATATTCCTCATAGGGAGGGTTGTTATTTAACTGCTCGTTTAAAAAGCCGATTTCTTCCTCTAAATCCTCAATATCGCTTTCAAGGCGGGAGAGCCTCGTTTTAAGCTTACGCAGGTTACTCTGCGCCTCTTTTTTCAGCTTGTATTCGTTAACCTTGGGCTTTGCTTCCTGCTTCTTTTCCTGCACCGCAACAAAGCGATGCTCGGCATAATCGTCATAATTGCCGAGATAGTTTTTAACGCCCGCGGGAGTTAATTCAATAATGCGGGTTGCGAGTTTATTAATAAAATATCTGTCGTGCGAAACGATTAGCATAGTGCCCGTGTATTCGAGCAGAGTGTTTTCAAGCTCCTCGCGCGAAGCGGCGTCAAGATGGTTGGTGGGCTCGTCAAGCAGCAGGAAATTATATTTGCCGAGCATTAATTTGAGCAGCGCAATCCTTGCCCGCTCGCCGCCCGAGCAATCACGCAGAAGTTTGAACGCATCGTCGCCGCTGAACAAAAACGCGGCAAGGGCGTTGCGCACCTTGGTTTCCGTCATAGCGGGAAACGCCGACCAAACCTCATCAATAGCGGTTTTGTTTAAATCAAGCTTAGCCTGCACCTGGTCGAAATAACCCGTAAAGAGATTTGCGCCGAATTTATAACCGCCCGAATTCTGAGTGTAATCGCCCGTAAGAATTTTAAGCAGAGTGGTTTTGCCGCAGCCGTTATCGCCGACGAGGAAAACGCGTTCTCCCCTGCTGATATTAAAGCTTACGTTGCGGAAAATTTCCTTATCCCCAAACGATTTGCAGAGCTCAGTTACGGTTAAAACCTCCTCGCCCGAAACGGCTTTGGGGGTAAAATCAAAGCGGATTTTCTTCAGCTTTGCGTCGGGAACTACAAGCTGCGCTTTAATGCGCTCCACCATCTTTTCCTTACTTTCGGCGGTTTTGATGTTCTTTTCCCTGTTCCACTGGCGCTGCTGTGCGATTATGCCCTCAATGCGCTCAATCTCGCGCATATCGTTTTCGTACTTTTCCTCAATCGCCTTTTGCTCCGCCTGCTTCTTTTTCAGAAACTCGGAGTAATTGCCCTTGTAAGAACGGATTTTGCCGTTTTCAAGTTCAATGGTTTTATCCGTAATTTTATCAAGAAAATAGCGGTCGTGCGAAATAACAATAAACGCCTTATTGAAGGTTGAAAGGAAGCCCTCAAGCCATTCAACCGCGCTTATATCAAGGTGGTTGGTAGGCTCGTCAAGCAGCAGCAAATCCGCCTTTGAAAGCAGGAGCTTTGCAAGAATAAGCTTTGAGCGCTGACCGCCCGAAAGCTTTGAGGTTTCCGTATCAAACTCCGCTTCCGTAAAGCCGAGACCGATTAGAGCGGAGCGGGTTAAGCTTTTATACGTCAGACCGCCGTTGTCATTAAACTGATTAGTCAGCAAATCCTGCTTTGCAATCAGTTCTGCGCTCGGGTTATTAACAAGCTCGGCAGAAATTTTTTCAAGCTGCGCTTCGGTTTCAATCAAATCCGAAAAGACGGAAACGAGCTCATCCCACACGGTTTTGTTCTCCGAGCAGGTGTGCTGCTCCATATAACCGAGCTTAATGTTTTTGCCGATGAAAGCATCGCCGAAAGTCGGCTCATACTCCCCCGTTAAAATTTTAAACAGCGAGGTTTTGCCGACTCCGTTTGCGCCGATAAAGCCCACGCGGTCCTTTTCGTTTATTTCAAACGAAACGTCTGAAAACAGCGTGGTTTCTCCAAAAGCAAGTGTTAAGTTTTGAACGCTTACAACTGACATTGATAATTATCCTTAATTACTGAAAAACTAACAGATAATATTTTACACCATAATTACTTGAATGTGAAGAAAAATTTTGATATTATATCTATATTAATTATAAAAGAGGTTTTTTGTGATGGAGATTTTGGAGCTTAAACCCGTATTTAAGGATTATATCTGGGGCGGCACAAGGCTGAAGGATGATTTCGGTTTTGAAACCGACGTTGACCCCGTAGCAGAGGGCTGGATGCTTTCCTGCCACAAGGACGGCAAAAACACGATAATCGGCGGCGAGGCTGACGGCGAAACTCTTGAGGATTACATTGAGGCGAACGGCAGAGCGAAAGTGCTTGGCACGAACGCCGAAAAGTTCCCCTACTTTCCCGTGCTTATAAAGCTGATTGACGCTAAGGACAACCTTTCAATTCAGGTACACCCCGACAATGAATACGCCGCAAGAGTTGAGGGCGAATTCGGCAAAACGGAAATCTGGTACGTGCTTGACGCAACCGACGACGCAACGCTTGTTTACGGTTTTAAAGACAAAATCAGCAGTGAGGAATTCAAGGCGGCTATTGAGAATAATACGCTTATGGACGTGCTGAACGTTGTTAACGTCAAAAAAGGCGACCTGTTCTTTATTGAGGCGGGCACTGTGCACGCCATCGGCAAGGGAACGCTTATTGCAGAAATTCAGCAAAACAGCAATTCCACCTACCGCGTTTACGATTACGGCAGAGTCGGCAAGGACGGCAAGCCAAGAGAGCTGCACATAAAAAAAGCGGTTGACGTTTCAAAAACGGAGCCTGCAAAATATGAGATTAAGCCCTTCGGAGAGCCCGAGGAAATCAGCGGCGGCGTAAAGCAGCTTTTAACCGAATGTGATTTGTTTACGGTTAACCATTACGACGTTGACGGGGAAATTAAACTTTGCGCAGACGGCACAAGCTTTAACCATATTCTTGTAATCGGCGGCGAGGGAGAAATCAACGGCAGGTCCTTCAAAAAAGGCGGCAGTTATTTTGTACCCGCAGGCTTCGGCGAATATGCAGTTTGCGGCAAATGCGAAATTATTGTTACAAAGATTTAATTTTACCTTGAATAAAAAGTCGTTAGTGTGGCAATCATACTAACGACTTTATTTTTATGGAGATGATTTAATTGAGAATAGTTAACCGAATTGCACTGGTGCTCAGCATTATCGGCGGCATTAACTGGGGGCTTATCGGACTTTTTAAGTTTGATTTGGTTGCCTGGATTTTTGGCGGACAGGACGCAGTGCTGTCAAGAATTATTTATGCGCTTGTCGGTCTTGCGGCAATCTGGTGCATAAGCTTTTTCTTCAGCCATGATATGATTGAGGAATAAGGCGTATTTAGCAAAAGGGACTGTCTCACTATACGTGAAACAGTCCCTTTTATTAAGCTAAATACGGATTAGTGCATACGCCCTCGTCAAAACAAATTCCGCGGTCGGCGCAATGGTGCGCCTCGTAGCAATCGGTATGGTCGCTGTCCGCGCCGCAGTGGTCGCCGCCGCTGCAAATCCAGTCGTCGCCG
>CADBUK010000015.1 GCA_902797915.1 Oscillospiraceae bacterium | reverse complement strand
TCGGCGCAATGGTGCGCCTCGTAGCAATCGGTATGGTCGCTGTCCGCGCCGCAGTGGTCGCCGCCGCTGCAAATCCAGTCGTCGCCGATATGCGAACCGCAGAATTCGCAGTCAGTTTCCTGGTCCCAGGCAAAAACGCCTGAGGAAACAGCCGTAAACGCTCCGAGCAAAACTACAAGAGCGATAAAAACGGAAATCAGCTTTTTCCTATTTTTCATATATTTCATCCTTTCATTATGGTTTAGAAATATCCATAATAATTATAAAATATTAAAAACATTTATACATCAGCCAAAAGAATGATTTTAATAAAAAACAGGCGGATACTCCGCCTGCTTTTTTGCATAACAATATTTATCAGAAATCGGTTTTCTTTTTTGCTCTGCCCACGCTATATAAACTCCCGCTGCATTTGATTGCGAATTTTTTCAAGAATACGCTTTTCAAGGCGGGAAATGTAGCTTTGGGATATTCCCATTTCGTCCGCCAACTGCTTTTGAGTATGCTCTGTTTCGCCGAGAATACCGAAGCGTTTTTTCATCAGTTCCCTTTCCTTTTCGGGCAGGGTAAGAATAATGCGCAGCAAAAGGGCTTTTTCGTCGCTGTACTCAATATCCATTGAAATTTCGTCTGGCTCACTGCCGAGAACGTCGCGCAGGGTAAGCTCGTTGCCGTCCCAGTCAATGCTTAACGGTTCGTCAAAGCTAAGCTCATATTTAGCGTTGCCGACCTTGCGCAGATACATCAGAATTTCATTTTCAATACAGCGGCTGGCGTAGGTTGCAAGCTTAATGTTTTTGTCGGGATTAAAGGTTTTAACCGCCTTCATAAGCCCGATAGTGCCGATTGACACCAAATCCTCCGTTGAGGCTGAAGCGCTTTCAAACTTTTTGGCGATATAAACAACAAGCCGCAGATTGTGAATTATCAGCAATTCCCGGTGCGTTTCGTCCCCCGCCCGAAGCTCCGCCATAACGGTTTCCTCCTCCTCTTTTGTGAGGGGCGGCGGCAGGGTTTCGGGCCCATTTATGTAATGACATTCCTTTTTAAACAGTCTTAAAATAAAAAGCTTAATTTTTTGCAGCATAAGGCACCTCGTTATCAGATATTAATACGGTTTGGGGGTTTAAAATTCCCCTGTACTCTCCCCTTTTAACGCTGTCGCTGAGCGCTATATATATGTTAGAAACAGAATAATTTCTGTCCGCCGCAGAAACAGTAACCTTATCAGGCTTAAACGCCTGCAACAGCCCCTCGCCGCCGATTGTTGAAAACGGGATTACACGGCTGCAGCGAACGTTTTCAAAAAGAGCCTTATCGGCAATAATCACGGGATAATCGGAAAAGGGCTCGTGAAGGTTATTGCCGCTGTCCGCAAGGGCAAAAAAGCGAACGCGGTTTTCATCAACATAAACAGAAACGTCGTAAAGGCGGTTTTTAGCAAGCTTTTTATTATAGAGCCGCAGTGCAAAAATTGAAATAACATAAGCGACAAGAGCGGAAACCAGCAGTGTTTTTGCGCTGACATTAAAATACACTACCGAATTGTTAATAACAACGCCCGCAGGCTTTAACAGAAGCCAAAGCCCGACAACCAAGCCGAGCAGAATGAAATTTGACAGGAAGAAAACCGCCGTTTCTTTTAAAAGGCATTTGAACCCCTGCCAGCTGAAAGCAACAAGAATGATTATAAAAGCGGCGGCAAGTCTGCCGAGCCACGAAACAGCGGGGGCAAGCTCGTCAACAAGTATTACAAGCGAATAACCGCCGCCTAAAAAAGAAGCCGCAACCATTCTCCACAGGCGCTCGTTACGCTTGCAGAGCTTTTCCGTAAGCTGAAGAAGTAAAAAGGTTATAAAAAAGTTTATAATAAAAAGCACGTCGGCATAAATAACCGTCATTTTCCTCACCGCAAGGCAATTATATAACAGCAAAAATGAATTTTATGTCAAAAGAAAAACACCGTTGAAAAAAACAACGGTGTTTGAAAAAAACTATTTATTCATTAATCTCAATCGTTTCGATTACAACATCATTTACAGGCTTATCGCCCATACCGCAGCGTACTGCGGCAATATCCTCAAGCGTATCCCCGCCGCTGATAAGCTGGCCGAAAACCGTGTGATGAAAATCAAGCCACGGCGTGCCGCCGACCGCCTTATAATTTTCGGTAACCTCAACGGGAAAGCCGTTTTCAGCAAGCTGTTCCATCTGAGCAAGCATTGAAGCGGGAACGGTTTTAGCCTGAACAATAAAGAACTGGCTGCCGTTTGTGTTAGGACCCGCGTTTGCCATTGAAAGAGCGCCGTAATAATTGCGGGCGTCAAGCGAGAATTCATCCTCAAAGCTGCTGCCCCAAATGGATTCGCCGCCCGTGCCCGTGCCTTTCGGGTCGCCGCCCTGAATCATAAAATCCTTTATTACGCGGTGGAAAATAAGACCGTCATAATAACCGTTTTTTGCGTGGGTTGTAAAATTCTCTACCGCCTTGGGCGCAACCTCGGGGAAAAGTACAAATTCCATATCGCCCATATTTGTTTTGATAAGCGCCTTAACGCCGTCCTTAACCTGTAACTGATTCATTTAACTTAACCTTTCTGTTAATTTCCTTTATTGTGTTTTCATCAATTTTAATTATTTTACGGTCATAAGTCATAATGCCGTTAAGCTCGTCCTCAACGTCGGTAAGCTGAGTATAAACCGTTGCGGCAAGCCCCGTTTCAATCTGCGGAAGGATTGTTTTTTCAAAGACGCGTTTATACGCTTTGGTAAGGCTTTCCTTTGAACCGTAAATTTTATAGCCGAACATCTTATCGTTAAAGGTGTGCCC
>CADBUK010000014.1 GCA_902797915.1 Oscillospiraceae bacterium | reverse complement strand
CTTAAAGCACAGATTAGAAAAACAAGGCGCTTATATACTGCAAAAACAAAAGCGTTTGCACAGCTGCTTGCAGAAAAGCTGCCCGAGGCAAAAACAGAAATCAGCGAAAACGCACTGCAGATAATCATTAAAACGGCTTTTTGCAGGGATATTTCCGAATTTGAAAAAAACGATTGTGCGGTTTACGTTGAGGATTATTCAAACGGAATAATAACAATAGTAATTTCTGTTACGTCAATACCCGAAAAGGATTTTGAAAAATCTGCCGAGGCGCTTTGTAACGCAATTAAAAATTAGAATTTTCGTTTTATTAGTCCTTATATAAGGACTGTCAAGGCTTGCCATATTGATTATTCCTCTGCAACAGTTATAATGAAATTGTAAGGAGAAATCCAAAAACATTTCAGGAGGAATTCAATATGAAAAAGGTATTAAACATTCTGCTTATTTCCGCATTAACAATTACTGTTGGCTTTATTTCAATGGCTGTCCCCTTCAGCCTGTTAGACAATCTTTCCCAGTTTCAGATGCGCTTTTTACTTGCCGAAGAGGTTGCGGTATATTTTGTAATCTTCTCGGCTTATTTCGGCGGCAGAGAGGCAAAGGCGCAAAGACGCAGCAAGGACGCTCAGCTAAAGGAACAGCACGACGCAAGGGTAGCAAAAAGGAAAGAGGAAATGAAAGGTATCGTTGTTAACAGCTTTGACCTTGCGGCATAAAATTTAAGCAAAACAAAAATATCGGCAGTGCGCTATTGCATTGCCGATGTTTTTATAATAAAATAGAGATATAAAACTTTGCGGAGGGCAGTTATGAACAGAGCCGTTGCAATACCAAACAACGCTGTAAGGATTACCGACAGCTTTTGGAGCGAAAAAATCAAATTAATTAAAAACGAGGTTATTCCGTACCAGTGGCGCGCGCTTAACGACGAAGTTGAGGGCGCCGCTAAAAGCTATTGCCTGCGCAATTTCAGGCTTGCTGCCGAAGCAATAAAAATGCGTTCAAACGGCGAAACCGTACCTGTTTACCCCACGGACAAATGGGAATATAACGAAAGCAATTCCGAGCCCGACTCATTTTTGGGCTGGGTTTTTCAGGATTCGGATTTATACAAATGGCTTGAGGCAGTCGGATATTTACTGCAAAATGAGAAGGACGCAGAGCTTGAAAGGCTTGCCGACGGTGCGATTGAATTGATTTGCAGCGCTCAGGAAAGCGACGGTTATATTAATACCCATTACAGCATTAACAACCCTGCGAGCAGATTTACAAACCTGCGCGACCATCACGAGCTATACTGCTTCGGACATCTTGCGGAGGCGGCTGTAAGCTATTATAACGCAACGGGCAAAAAAGAGCTGCTTTACTGCGCCTGTAGGTTTGCCGACTTTATCTGTAAAACGTTCGGCGAAAACGGGATTAAGGGCTACGGCGGGCATGAGATTGCCGAAATGGCGCTTATTAAGCTTTTTGAAACCACGGGTAATGACAGTTATTTAAAGCAGGCAAAGCTCTTTATTGACCGCAGAGGAACTAAGCCGTACTATTTTGACACCGAACAGGGCATCACAAGCCGAGATGGGCTTTACTATGAATACAATCAGGCGCACCTGCCCGTCAGGGAACAAAAAGACGCCATTGGGCACGCAGTAAGAGCCGTATACCTTTACAGCGGTATGGCGGACGTTGCCGCAAACACTGATGACAAGGAGCTGTTTGAAGCCTGCAAGCGTCTGTTTGACAGTATAACGAACAAAAGAATGTACATTACGGGCGGCATAGGCTCAACGAGGGACGGAGAAGCGTTTACCGCCGACTATCATTTACCCAACGGCACGGCTTATGCCGAGAGCTGCGCGGCGATAGGGCTGACCTTTTTTGCGCACAGAATGCTAAAAACGGATTACAACTCCAAATATGCCGACGTTATGGAGCGCTGCCTTTACAACGGAATACTGAGCGGAATGGCAGAGGACGGCAAGTCGTTCTTCTACACAAATCCGCTTGAAGCAGTACCGAGCGAGATAAAGGCTGACAGCGACAAATCGCACATTAAAACGCAGAGGCAAAAGTGGTTTACCTGTGCGTGCTGCCCGCCGAACATCGCAAGAATGATTTCAGGGCTCGGCGGATACTGCCTTACCGAAAATGAAAGCACTTTGTTTATTAACCTGTACTGCTCGCTTGAAGCGCAGTCCACCTTCGGCAGTATCAGCATTCAAAGCGATTACCTGAACAGCGGCAGGGTTAAAATCAGCGTTAAGTCTGACAAAACCTTTACGCTTGCTTTAAGAATTCCCGAATGGAGCAGGGATTTTCGCTTCAGCAAAGAAAACCCGTTTATCAAAAACGGATATGCTTACTTTGAAATTAACGGCTGCGACGAAATAACCGCAGAGTTCAACCCGCAAATCAGAATTATCAGCGCAAGTAACCGCGTGCGTGAAAACATAGGCAAGGCTTCAATTACAAGAGGTCCCCTCGTTTACTGTCTTGAGGAAGCGGACAACGGAAAGGGACTGCATCTTTTACGCCTCTCCCCCCACCCGAAATTCAGCTTTGACGGCGAATGTATTTCAGCAAACGCATACCGCGCTGAAGACAGCGGCAACGCACTGTATTTTGACTATAAAAAACCGAAGGAGCATTTGGAAAGGATTAAGCTTATTCCGTATTACAAATGGGCAAACCGCGGCGAAGGCGAAATGCAGGTGTACATAAGAATGTAAAAAACACCGCAGGGTTTAATCACCCTGCGGTTTCTTATTAGTTGGATTTCTTTTTCTTTTTAACAATCAAATCAAGGCAGCACCAAGCCGCAAAGCCTGCGAAGCCGACAAATGAGGCGGCAATGCCTGCGTTTTTATGAAGAGTGGTATAAACCATTGAAATTTCGTGCGTGCCTGCAGCAACGTCAATACCGATAAAGATATTGCCGAGCTCCTTATATTCAACCTGCTTTCCGTCAACATAAACCGTCCAGCCGTCAGTATAAGGCAGGGTAATCATTACCGTTGAGGCAGTGTCGGTTGTATAAGTACCTGAAACCTTATTGCCTTTAATATTCAAATCCGTTGTGCTTGCAGATTTAATTTCGTTTATAGCCTGTTCAAAATTATTTACGTTAAGCTGTGCAAGGTAAATATTATGCTCGTCTTTATCTTCCGAATAATGCTTAACGGCTACGGTAAGCTTGTCGCCCTTTTTGAAATTGCCGAGGTAAACGGCGCTCATTTCAAAACGTCTGCAAACGGGCTGAACATGCTGGCCGTTGATGAAAACGTCGCAGTTTGAATTATGAAGCTCCTCGTGAATATCGGAGCCGTCCGTGTAGAAATACAAAGGTCCGTCAACAGCGGCAACCGCTTTATAGGTTTCAATCTTCTTTTCATACTTTTCAAGGCTGAAATCAAGATTTACATATGCATTGGCTTCCCTGCCGAGAATGGAGTCAAGGAATTTTTCCTGATTGTCAAACGGATTTCTGTCATAAACAAGCTCGCTGTTAAACGCGTCGGAAACATTATACGCAAGAGGAAGCGCATACTGATTTTCATAAAGGTGCATATCCATTGGAACTGCCGCTTCGGTTTCAACATCTTTCAAGCCGACGGTTTTCTTTTCAAGGATTTGATATTTAATACCGAGAATTGAATCCATAAGAAGCATGGGGCTGTTCCAGTAAACGTCAGTCGGGAACGGCGCTTCGTCAGAAGAGTCATCTGCGGGAACATAGGTTGAATCGGAATAACCCATTACGCCGAAGAACGTATCAACATTCGGGTCATAGGTTGAGGTATAGTTTTCAATGCCGTTGTAATTAAACAAAAAGGACTCGCTGTTGGCAACATCCCTTCCTACAAGATTGAGATAGGTTGAATGTTTTTCAAGGCGGTAGAAGGAATCGTCCTTTTCTTTGATTTCGTTAATAACGGGTTCCATCTGTTGAACAAATGATACAAACTCCGATTCAACGTCCTTATATTTATTAAAGTCATGGTAAGCGTTTACTGTAAGCTCTCCGACGGAAAGAACAAGAACGATAAGTACACAAAGCGACCTGAGCACTTTTTTATCTTTAAGCATACCGATAGCGGCAACGGCGATAAAAAAGCAGAATATAACGAACATCGTTGCGTAAGCGCCGAACTTGCTGTAGAACATATCGGAAATATCCACAACCGCAAACACAGCGGCAACGGTTGCAAACGCCTTGAGTGCCGACGCCTTGTCAAACCCTTTTTCGTAAATAGACTTAATGCCCATTGAAGCGAGCATTAACATAAGAAAGCCGAAGGTAAACGACCATCTGAAACAGTAGGAATTACTTTTAACAAACGCGGTCCACATAATATTCAGCTCATCAAAAACAAAACTGAAAATCATAAAGAAGAAGAACACCGCGCTGCATATACGAAGCTTAACGCTTTCCCTTTTACAGAACAGCAGATAAACCGCAAGCACAAGCATAATTGAGCCGCAGTAAAGCAGGGGTGCCGTTCTGCCATTAAAGTTTGCGTTGATTGCAAAGCCCTTAAAAGCTTCAAGCAGACCGACATTAATTGTTCTGTGGAACAAATCAAGCTTTGCCTTGCCGCCTACAAGCGAAAGAAGAGCAGGAACAAGCAGAACGCCGCTTGCAAGAACGCCGAGCACCATATCGGCACCGACCTTAATAATATCAATAACTGCGGGCTTAACGCTCTCTTTAAACTGATTTACGCTGTTAAAATCATATTTAAGCACAAGCTCATACAGGAAATAGAAGCCTGTCATAAGGCAAACCATAAAGCCTGCATACCAGTTTGAAAAGATGGCGATTAATACCGCGAAGAAGAGTAAAAGCTTTTTATTGTTATAAAGCAGCTCATAAACGCCGAGGCATGCAATCGGAAGAATTACAACGCCGTCAAGCCACATAAGATTACTGCCGTAAACAACGCTGTATTCCATAAGCGCATAGCAAACGGAAACGATAACCGTCCAGAGCGCAGAGATGTTATACCTTTTCCTTACAAAATATGCCGCAGTCAAGCCGCCGAAGGCAGTTTTAATAAGCGTTTCAAACGAAATGAAAAGCGAAATCTGCGACTTGTCAATAAAATAAACCAAGAGGTTGAGCGGGCAGGTTAAGTAATAAGCTACAAGACCGATTGTCTGTCCGCCGAGGGATTTTGAGGCTGAGTATTCAAAGCTTGCGTTGCCGTGAAGCACGTCCCAAAGATAGCCGAAATAATCCTTATACTGAAGCTTGGAGTCCCAGATAAGAATGGACGTGTCTCCGAAAGGCGCAATATGCCTGAACTTAAAGACAACACACATTACCAAAAGCGGAATTAAAAAAGAGGCAATAATAGTTAATAACGTTAATTGTTTTGTGCTGAGTGTTTTTTTCATAACAGTTTTCCTTTATTATTTATAAGTCTTATTTTTTGCCTGTCAGACGCTTTAATTTTCTGTAAACAAAGCGTTCGGTTCTGAAAATATATGAGCGTTTGGTCTGGCGCCTTAAATCTTTAAGCGCTTTACTGGTTTTATTATAATCCTGCTGAAGCTTTTGCAGTTCCCTGCCCCTTTCGGCTTTTTCCTCATAAGTCTGATTAAGCTTTTTGGTAACCTCGGATTTCTCGGCGTAAGCGGTTTTAAGCTTTCTTGCCGTTTCCGACTTTTCCTTATTTGACTGCGCAAGCTTTCTGCGAAGCTGCTTTTCCGTGTTGTGCAGGAATATAAGATATTCCGAAAAAACGTCATAATCCGCAAGGTTAAGCGGAAGGTTGCTTTCAGTTAAATGCTTATATACAACGTCCTCTCCGAATTCGGATTTAATCCATTCACGAACGGCAGCATACTGCAGGTCGTTTTTACCTCCGCCCACATTTTCGTCAAACAGCGTAGTTTCCTGCGTTCCTTCAATCAGGTGGAGGAAATAGTTGTCTGATGCTACAACGGTCGGCGTGCCCTTGACAAGCTGCATAATATTAAGCCAGATATCATCGGCAAGCGGGCAAAGCTCAAGGAATTTTTCCTTATTGAAAACGTGCTTATCAAGCACATTCGGAGGATAAAGCGTTCCTGCGCCGCTTGTTGCAAACAGCTGCATTGACGGTTCAAAAATCCTGTCCCTGTACTCTGGCAGCCATAATTCGTAAGGAATGACCTCGCCGTACTTCTGGAAATTGATTATTTCAACGTGGGCGCGCATAGCCGAAACGCAATCAGGATTACAGATGTAGCACTCAAACAAGGTCTGAATTATATTATCGGGGTAAACCAAATCATCATCAAGCGTTACGATGAGCGCCTGCGGAAATTCCTGCATTGCGTAAAAATACTTTTTGTGAGAGCGGATATCCTCATCACACCAGCGGATTTCCACAAGCCCCTGCTCAGCACGTTCTAAAAGCTCCTGCGGCAAATCGGCGTTTCCGTTCGGGAACTGCTCACTTGCAAGCCATAGATATACAGCGTCCGCCTTTTTACTCTGACGGGCAATGTTATCTACAACACGGTGAATTGTTGAAATCCTTTTCGGATAAGTGGTAAAGGAAACGATAAGCTGTTTGCCCTTAATTTCGAGCATTTCATCATAAGGGGTATTCTTAATTTTCCGATAAAGCCTGCGAAGCTTAACCGAGGGAACGTATTCCTCACGATAATCCGCAAACAAATCGGAATTAAACCTCTCATATATAAAATTGTAATAATCCTTCGAAATATCGGAGGCAAAATCATCCGTATAACTCATAAACGCAAATATGTAATTGTCGATTACAAAGCGCATAAGAGAGGGCTTGATTTCCTCATAGTATTCAAGCGTTTCAACCTGCGAGGCAACGCTTTCAACAGCGGTGATAACATTATTAAGATTTTTGGTTTTAGTTGATGAAACCGTACCCGAATGCCCGAGACGGTAATACATCAGATTTTTATCAAGCAAAGCGATTTTTGAAGCGTTTGCAGCGGCAACAGCGCTGAAGGTTATATCGTTTGTGGAGGATATTTCCTCATACTTCAAGCCCTTTTCAAGTATAAAGGAACGCAGTATGAGCTTATTCCACGGCACAACATTAACAATGCTGAGAATGCTTTGAGGGTAATCCTTATAGGAAAATACCTCGCCAACGCTTTTAACGGAGCCTTTTGAAAAGCCCTGTTTAAGCTTTGCAGTGCTCAAATCGTCGTCAGTAAAAGTGCTGCCGTTAAACGCAACGATGTCAGCTTCCGTTTCCTCTGCCCTGTTAAAAGCGAGCTCAAGAAGCTTTTTATCGGCAACGTCATCAGCGTCAAAGAAATAGACGTACTTACCGTTAGCGTAAGTTATGCCCCTGTTACGCGCGGCGCCTGCGCCTGCGTTTTTCTGAGAGCTGATTTTAACGCGGTAATCCTGCTTTTGATATGCCTCAAGAACCTTGAGCGAGCCGTCGGTTGAGCCGTCGTCTATGCAGATAATTTCAATATCGCTAAGCGTCTGACCGAGCAGACTGTCAAGGCACTGGGGAAGATATTTTTCAGCATTATAAATCGGAATTATTACCGAAACGGAAATACCCATAGCGTCCTCCTGTAATTTACATACTTTTCCATTCTTCTATAATATAACATATAAAAAACTTATAATCAAATATATATTAAATTATTAACCGTTTTTTTACTAATTGCAGCAACTGTCAGTTAATAACGGCACTCCTGCAGCATTGTGTGCGCAAAAACGGCATAGCCTTTGAGCGGATTATTGATGATAACGTGCGTAATTGCGCCGATTAATTTACCGTTCTGAATAATCGGGGTGCCGCTCATCCCCTGCACTATTCCTCCCGTTTTATTAATTAAAGCGTCGTCTGTAATCCTTATTACCATATTTTTTTCATCGTCATTATAAAAAATGCGCGTTATCTCGGCAGAATAGACTTGCGGTAAGCCGTCTTCAACGGTTGTAATAATCTGACAAAAGCCCCTTTCAACCTCCTGCGGCAGTGCAACAATATACGGACTGCAGGCTGAAAAATCAGCGCTCTTAGAGTAATCTCCGTAAACGCCGGAACGCGAATTCTTTTCAAGGCTTGCAATTGAGGCGTTCAGAAAATCACAGCAAATTGAGCCCGTTTCGGCGCTTGTGGATTTGATAACGGAGGTAACCTTCGTTTCAACCGCCTCGCCGTTTAAAAGCGGCATAATCTCCCCCGTATCAACATCCGTTATAGGATGTCCGAGAGCAGCCATTTTGCCGCTGTTT
>CADBUK010000013.1 GCA_902797915.1 Oscillospiraceae bacterium | reverse complement strand
TATCTCAAAATCGCCCGTATCAATATTAGGCCTAACGCCCGTGAAATTCCTGATATTTTCCCTGAAATTGATGGAGGGGATGGACTTTGCCGCCTTTTCACGCACAAAATCCAGAGAAGCGGTTTTGGTAGTTGTGTCGTCCTTCGCGGAGTCAATCGCATTCGGACCGACAATCAGATTACCGTGCACGGTGGGCGAAACGAGAACGCCCTTTCCAAGCTCATTCGGACACTGGAAAATCACATGCTTCGCACGGAAGCCCTCGCTTTTATCAAGCAAATAATATTCGCCCGCGTTGGGAAGAATTTTATAATCGGGCGGCGCAATCATTGAATGAACATCATCAGCCCATACGCCTGCTGCGTTGATAACAAACCTTGCCTCAAAATCGCCGTTATTTGTCTTAACAACACGGCAATCTCCGCTGTTTTCAACGCCCGTAACCTTGGTGTTCAGGAACATTTCCGCGCCGTTTCTGACAGCGGTTTCAGCCATTGCAAGCCCGTATTCCCAGGGGTTAACAATGGCGGCGCTCGGCGCATAAAGCGCACCCAAAGCTTCGTCCGAAATATACGGCTCCATCTCGCGCAGCTCGTCGCGGTCAACAATTTTCATATCGGGAACGCCGTTTTTAACGCCCCTTTCATAAAGCTTGTTAACCGTTTGCAGCTCGCTTTCCGAAAAGGCAACCACAAGCGAGCCGATTTGCTTATAAGCAACGTCAAGCTTTTGGCAGATTTCCTTTGCAAGCTTGTTGCCGCGGACGTTATACCTTGCGCAAACCATATCGGGCTCGGGATCGTACCCCGCGTGGATGATTGCGCTGTTTGCCCTCGTAGCCTCGCAGCAAACGTCGTTATGCTGCTCCAGAACGGCAATTTTCAGCTTATATCGGCTGAGATAATAAGCGCAGGAGGCGCCCGTTATCCCGCAGCCAATGATTACAACATCATACATAAACATTTCCCCTTAAAAATGAATATAGTTTTACAAATTAATTATATCATCAAAATCTTTAAATCACAATGCTTTTTTATCAACATATTTTAAGCGCAATTCCGCAATCATTGATAAAAAGAACAGAAGATAATTGATTGTTTTGGTACAAATGACAAAAATTTAACAATTTTTCAAAAATGCTTGAAATATCATATTATTATGTTATTATATTTGTGACTCATTTTATTATTTTATAATAATCTATTAGATTAAGGAGTGTAATTATGGAAAAAAAGCTAAGCAAAATTCCTTTCGCAGACACACCTGAGCAGGCTGCTAAGCTTCAGGAAATCATTGAAGCTAACAAAGACGACGAGTCCCGCCTTATGAAAGTTATGCAGGACGCACAGGAAATCTACGGTTACCTGCCGTTTGAGGTGCAGGAGAAGATTGCAGAGGGTATGAACGTTCCGCTTGAAAAGGTTTTCGGCGTTGCAACCTTCTATGCGCAGTTTTCAATGTCCCCCAAGGGCAAGTACAACATTTCGGTTTGCCTCGGCACCGCGTGCTACGTTAAGGGCGCACAGTCATTGGCAGAGCGCCTGAGCGAAGTGCTCGGCATCGGTCTCGGCGAATGCACGCCCGACGGTATGTTCTCACTTGAGGCTTGCCGCTGCATAGGCGCTTGCGGTCTTGGCCCGGTAATGACGGTTAACGACGAGGTTTACGGTAAGCTGACCGCGGACGACGTTCGTGAAATTATTGCAAAATACCGCGACTAAAACCGAGGAACCGTAATATGAAGATCGAAGAAATCAAAAACTTACTCGGCGCTGAGGTGCTTTGCTGCGAGGAAAACACCGAGCGTGATGTTTTCACTGCCTGCGGCTGTGATTTGATGAGCGACGTGCTTGCCTACGTTAAGGACCAGGCAGTGCTGCTTACAGGTCTTGTTAACCCGCAGGTTGTCAGAACGGCCGAAATGATGGATATGGTTTGTATAGTATTCGTTCGTTCCAAAACCCCGACGCCTGAAATGCTTGCGCTTGCGGAAGACAACGGCATTGTTGTTATGCGCACGGATAAAAGGCTCTACGAAGCCTGCGGCCTGCTTTACTCAAACGGGCTTGTCGGCAACGCGGTAAAAGATTGAGCGAACCGTTAGTTTTTCATTTTGACATTGACGGCGACGACTTTGCCGTTGCAGGTCAGGCATCTATACAAATCAAAAAGAATTTAAGGCAATTAGGGCTTTCCCCTGAAACCATCCGCCGCGTAAGCATTGCGATGTACGAAGGGGAAATCAATATGGTTATACACGCGCGCGGCGGCACAGCCGACGTTAAGGTGTACGAGGACTATATTGAGATTATTCTCGCAGATAAGGGCCCGGGTATCAAGGATATTGAGCAGGCTATGCAGGAGGGGTACTCCACCGCCTCCGACACCACGCGTTCGCTCGGCTTCGGCGCAGGTATGGGACTTCCTAATATGAAGCGCTACACCGACGAAATGCACATTGATTCCACCGTAGGCGTAGGAACTACCGTAACGATGAGAATTAATATTGCATAGCAATTAATATCGTTTTAAGAGATGTGATTTAATGAACACCTATCAGCACTCTGTACTGTTAGAGCCTTCAAAGTGTACAGGCTGTACAACCTGCCTGAAGCACTGTCCGACTGAGGCAATCCGTATTAAAGACGGCCACGCGGTTATTAACGACAAGCGCTGCATTGACTGCGGCGAGTGCATACGCAACTGTCCGCACCAGGCAAAAAAGGCCGTTTCCTCGAAGCTGGACGCTATGGACCGCTTCAAATACAAAATTGCCCTTCCGGCGCCGACGCTCTACGGTCAGTTTGACAATTTGGACGACATTAACTATGTGCTGGACGGCTTACTTAAAATCGGGTTTGACGACGTGTTTGAGGTTTCAAAGGCTGCCGAGCTTGTTTCGGCTTACACAAGGCTTTACCTTAAAACCGAAGGAGTTGTTAAGCCGATTATCAGCTCCGCCTGCCCCGTTATCGTAAGGCTTATCAGCCTGCGTTTTCCGTCGCTGAGCAACAACATTCTGCACATGCTGCCGCCGATGGAGGTTGCGGCAATGCTGGCAAGGCAGCGGGCAAAGGAAAAGCACCCTGAATTAAAGGAGGAGGAAATCGGCGTTTGCTTTATTTCCCCCTGTCCCGCAAAGGTTAGTTATGTTAAAAACGGCTTTGCCGATTACAAAAGCAAGGTTGACGAGGTTGTTTCCATCAGCGACATTTACTTTAAGCTGATTAACGAAATGCAGTACGGCAGCGACATTAAAACGCTGTGCGAAACGGGCATTATCGGCTTGAGCTGGGCAAGCTCGGGCGGAGAGGCAACCGCGATTTTCAACGAAAAATATTTAGCGGCTGACGGTATTGAAAATGTTATCCGCGTTCTTGACCAGGTAGAAAACGGCAATATTGCCCACCTTGAGTTTATCGAGCTTAACGCCTGCCCCGGCGGCTGCGTCGGCGGCGTTATGACAATGCAAAACCCGTTTATTGCAAAAGCAAGGCTGCGCTCGCTGCGCCACGGGCTTCCCGTGTCCTGCAACACAATTGACGGCAATTCGCATTATATTCCCGCGGGTTATCTTTTCAACGACCTGCCCGAATACGCGCCGATTACAAGGCTGAGCGACAATATTGCGGAATCAATGCGTATGATGTCCGACATTCAGTCGCTGAGGGAAACCTTCCCAGGAATTGACTGCGGCGCATGCGGAGCGCCAAGCTGCCGCGCGTTTGCCGAGGACATCGTAAGGGGCAAGACAGATAAAACCGTTTGTCCTTTTATGCTATCAAAGGAGGCTGATGCCGAAAATGACGGTTAAAGAATTATGCGCCTCCCTCAATCTGCAGGAAATCTGCCTGCCTGAGCCCGAGAGAGAAATCAACGGCGTTTACATAGGCGACCTGTTAAGCTGGGTTATGGGCAGAGCCGAGGCGGACAACGCGTGGATTACAATAATGTCCAACATAAACGTTATTGCCGTTGCTTCGCTTGCAGACGTTGCATGCGTTATTCTGGCGGAGGGCGTAACCCTTGACGAAACCGTGCTTGCCACGGCGGAGCAAAAGGGCGTAAACGTTTTAACGTCCCCCCTGCCCGCTTACGAAACTGCGCTGCAGCTTCACGGTATTGCATAATGAAAAAGTATTATTACGATTTGCACCTTCATTCCTGTCTTTCGCCCTGCGGCGATGACGACAGCACGCCGAACAACATTGCGGGAATGGCAATGCTGAACGGGCTTGACATTGTGGCGCTGACCGACCATAATTCCTGCAAAAACTGCCCCGCCTTTTTTACGGCGGCAAAACGGTACGGAATTGTTCCCGTTGCGGGGACGGAGTTAACCACGTCGGAGGATATTCACGTCGTTTGCCTGTTTGAAAAGCTTGAGGCGGCTATGGATTTTGACAGCGATTTACAGCAGCACCGAATGCTGATACCAAACCGCACGGATATTTTCGGCGAACAGCTGATTTTAAACGGCGAGGATGAGGTTATCGGCAGCGATGATTACTTTTTGCCCAACGGTACCGACATATCGCTGGAGGGGGTTCCGAAGCTTGTTGAGCGTTACGGCGGAATTGCATACCCCGCGCATATTGACCGACAGGCTAACGGGGTAATTTCCGTTTTGGGCACCTTTCCCGAAACGCCTTATTTCAGTTTGGCGGAGCTGAACGATAAAAACAGGATTGAAGAATTCAGAGAAAAGTATCCGATTTTACAGGGCAAAACGATTGTTGTAAGCTCTGACGCGCACAGACTGACGGATATGCGCGACAAGGAAAACTTCTTTGAGCTGGAGGACGGGCAGAACAACAGCGAGCTCGTCCGCAGTAACCTATTTAATAAATTGAGGGCATTATGAAGGAATTATCACTGAACATTCTGGATGTTGCCGAAAATTCAGTAAAGGCAGGCGCGGCGCTGACCGAAATTCTGATTACGGAGGACGGCAGCTTGCTGACGCTGATAATCCGCGACAACGGCTGCGGAATGAACGAGGAGCAGGTGGAGGCGGTTACGAACCCGTTTTTCACAACCCGCACTACGAGAAGCGTGGGGCTTGGCGTTCCGCTGCTGAAAATGGCGGCTGAACAAACAGGCGGCGAGTTTGAAATAAAGTCAAAAACGGCTGAGGCTGACCCCGAAGCCCACGGCACAGAGGTTAAGGCGACTTTTCACACAGACCATATTGACTTTACCCCGCTTGGCAACGTTGTTTCAAGCCTGCTGACTTTAATTCAGGGACATCCCGACACAGACTTTTATTTCTGCCACACCAAAAACGGCAAAAGCGCCGCGCTGGACACGAGAGAGATAAGAGCCGTGCTGGAGGGCGTTCCGCTTAACACGTACGACGTTATTAAATGGATGGAAGAATACTTGAAAGAACAGTATTTGGAAATAAATAAATAAATTTTTGAGCATTGCTCAAGGAAATAACAGAGGAAGGAAAATACAGTATGAAATCATTAGCAGAACTTCAGGCCATCAAAGAGAAGATGCAGGACAAGGTTATTCTGCGTGAAGGCAGCAACGACATCAGAGTTGTTGTGGGTATGGCCACCTGCGGTATTGCAGCCGGCGCACGCCCCGTTCTTAACGCTCTTGTTGAAAGCGTTAACGAGCTTGGCCTTAACAACAGAGTTACCGTTTCCCAGACAGGTTGCATAGGCATTTGCCAGTTTGAGCCTGTTGTTGAGGTTTTTGAGCCCGGCAAGGAAAAGGTTACCTATGTTAAGATGACAGCCGAAAAGGCAAGAGAGGTTGCCGAAAGCCACCTGCAAGGCGGAAAAGTAATTTATAAATACACACTCGACGAGGGTGAGTTATAATCGGAGGTAATTTATGATTCGTTCACAAGTTCTTATCTGTGGCGGTACCGGTTGTACCTCCTCAGGCAGCAAACAGATTCAGGCCGAATTTACAAAAGCCATCAAAGCTAACGGCCTGGAGGGAGAAATCAAACTGGTTCAGACGGGTTGCTTCGGCTTATGCGCGCTCGGTCCGGTTGTTATCATCTATCCTGAGGGAACATTCTACAGCCAGGTAAAGCCCGAGGATGTTGCTGAAATCGTTGAAGAGCATCTTCTTAAAGGCCGTGTGGTTGAGCGCCTTGTTTATGACGAGACTACCGCACCGTTGGAGGAAGACCACAACGTTTCGCTCAGCGACACTGATTTCTACAGAACTCAGCACCGTGTTGCGCTGAGAAACTGCGGCGTTATTGACCCTGAAAACATTGATGAATACATCGCAGTTGACGGTTATGCCGCTCTCGGTAAAGTGCTTACTGAGATGACGCCCGAACAGGTTATTGAAGAGGTTAAGAAGTCCGGTTTAAGAGGCCGCGGCGGCGGCGGATTCCCGACAGGTATTAAATGGAGCCTTTGCGCACCTAATCAGGCGGACCAGAAATACGTTGTCTGCAACGCTGACGAGGGCGACCCGGGCGCATTTATGGACCGCTCCGTTCTTGAGGGCGACCCGCACTGCATTATCGAAGCTATGGCTATCTGCGGTTACGCGGTAGGCGCAACAAAGGGCTTCGTTTACGTTCGTGCAGAATACCCGATTGCCGTTGCAAGACTTCAGATTGCTATTAATCAGGCAAGAGAATACGGTCTGCTCGGCACTGACATTTTCGGTTCGGGCTTTGACTTTGACCTTGAAATCCGCCTTGGCGCAGGCGCATTCGTTTGCGGCGAGGAAACCGCGCTTATGACCTCTATTGAAGGTAACCGCGGCGAGCCCCGTCCGAGACCTCCGTTCCCGGCTGTTAAGGGCTTATTCGGCAAGCCGACCGTTGAAAACAACGTTGAAACCTTTGCCAACATTCCCCAGATTCTTCTCAAGGGCGCAGACTGGTTTGCGTCTATGGGTACCGAAAAATCAAAGGGTACAAAGGTATTCGCGCTCGGCGGTAAGATTAAACACACGGGTCTTGTTGAAGTACCGATGGGCACAACCCTGCGCGAAATCATTTACGATATCGGCGGCGGTATCCCGAACGGCAAGGAGTTTAAGGCTGCTCAGACAGGCGGTCCCTCCGGCGGATGTATTCCCGCTTCGCTTATTGACACCGAGATTGACTACGACAACCTGCTTGCAATGGGTTGTATGATGGGCTCTGGCGGTCTTATCGTTATGGATGAAACCGACTGTATGGTTGATATTGCAAAATTCTTCCTCGAATTCACTGTTGACGAAAGCTGCGGTAAGTGCACACCCTGCCGCGTAGGTACAAAGAGACTGCTTGAAATGCTTGAAAAGATTACAAGCGGTAACGGCACAATGGAAGACCTTGACAGGCTTGAGGAGCTTTGCTACTACATTAAGACAAACTCTGCCTGCGGTCTTGGCCAGACGGCGCCTAACCCCGTTCTTGCAACTCTTAAATTCTTCCGTCACGAGTACGAGGCTCACGTTAAGGATAAGAAGTGCCCCGCAGGCGTATGTAAAGACCTTCTTACCTATGTTATTGACAAGAACGTATGTATCGGCTGCGGCAAGTGCGCAAGAAACTGCCCTGCAGAAACAATCGTTAAAACCGATTACACCGCACCCGGCCACAAGCTTCCCGCATACGAGATTATTCCCGACAAGTGCGTTAAGTGTGGCGCTTGTATGGCAAATTGTAAGTTTAAAGCAATAAGCAAGCGATAAGAGAAAGGAGAGCTATTACAATGGATAAAATGGTTAATTTAAAAATTAACGGCATTGCGGTAAGTGTTCCGGCAGGCTCAACTATTCTTGACGCTGCTCGCTTAACGGGTATTGAAATTCCCACGCTTTGCTTTATGAAGGAAAAGAACGAAATCGGCGCATGCCGTATCTGCGTTGTTGAGGCTAACGAGGGCAGAGGCTTCCGTATGGTTACCGCCTGCGTTTACCCCGTTTCAGAGGGTATGGAGGTTCTTACCAACACCGAGAAAATTCAGAAGGCAAGAAAGACTACTTTAGAGTTAATCCTTTCCGTTCATGACAAGAGCTGCCTTTCCTGCAAGCGCTCAACAAACTGTGAGCTGCAGAAGCTCTGCCGTGACTACGGGGTTGACCAGACAACCTTCGGCGGCGATAAGCCCCAGTATGAGCTTGACCTCAGCACACCGCACCTTGTAAGAGATAACAACAAATGTATCCTTTGCCGCCGTTGCGTTGCAGCCTGCCGTGAGCAGTATGTAAGCGTTATCGGTGCAAACGATCGTGGTATCGATACCAATATCGGTCAGGCGT
>CADBUK010000012.1 GCA_902797915.1 Oscillospiraceae bacterium | reverse complement strand
GGAAATTCCCGTCCTCGTCCAAACAAACTCCGCGGTCGGAGCAATTTTAACAAATTGCAAAAAGACCGCTTCGTTTGTTTCTCCTCTCCGACCGAAATTTCGCAAAGCTGCTTTTCGGTCGGTATTCAGTAACTCAAACAAACTCCGCGGTCGGAGCAATTTAGAGAGGGAATGAAGAAACCCAAATGCGAGCAGCGCGGAAAAATTCGTTTTGTTGAAAAGCGGGAAAAAATTTGCTATAATAAAATATCGCATCTTGCGTAAACAAACGTAAGACATAATCAACGACGCAAAGCAGACTTTAGAGGCGCGGTATAAAATGAAGGACTCTGTTATCAAAAACAATATTAATAACAAGAACGGCGCATACAGCTTTTATGTTGATTATGCAAAGCTGTTTTGCTGCGTTCTTATTGTGGGCGCTCATTGTCGGCCGTTATTTTCACAGGATATTTTAAACTATTATTACGGGCAGTGGTTTTTCAGACTGTCGGTACCTTTCTTTTTTATATCGTCGGGGTATTTCTTTTCAAAAACGAACGGCAGCAAAAGGCAGAAGTACATTAAAAGAATAGCGGTGATTTACGCAGGTTCTTTAATAATTTACAGCCCTGCGTTAATGGCTGACGATTTGCGAGGTCTGATAAACGATATTGTTTTCGGTTACTACCACTTGTGGTATCTGAGCGCTTTGTTTTTTGGGCTGATAGCTGCGCATTTGCTTGAAAAGGCTATAAAGGAATACCGATTCTTTTTCATACTTTTGCTTGTTGCGGGAATTCTTTTTGACGAATATTATAAGCTGCTCGGCAGTTCGGTTTTAAACAGGATTGCCGAATGTGTTGACCTTATAGGAACCGCAAGGCACGCCTTGTTTTTCGGGCTTCCGCTGATACTGATAGGCGAATGTCTGTCAAAAAGGGAATGGAAAAACACGGGCAACAGCAAGCTGCTTTTACTGTTGGCGGTTACCTTGGCTTTGGGCTTTTTTGAGGCAACGGCTTTTCGCCGCGCGGTTCAGGGCGACGTCTCGCTCGACGTTTCAATATTCGGTTGGACGCCTGCCGTTCCGCTCTTTTTGCTGGCAATAGGCAACAAGCCTAAAAGAGTGCGGTTCAACACAAGAAAGCTGAGAAGAATAGTTGATTTTGTGTATATCGTTCACATATATGTAATTGCCGTTTTGAAAGACTTTTTTGCGCAAAGTCATTTTTCCCTGCTGTTTTTTACTCTGTTAATAAGTTTTGCGGTTTCATATTTCGTTTTGTTCCTGGCAGAAGCAATTAAAAAACTGATAAAAAACGTCCGAAAAAAATCCGCAGAAAATCTCAGGCAAACCGATTAAAAAACTTGCTTTTATATTTGAACATTTTTAAATTCCGAGGTTGACATTGCAGAGCAAAAAGCGATTATCTGTGTCGGCGGCGGTTCGATGAAGCGCTTTGGCGTTTTAGATAAAGCGCATAATTGAACGGGCATTTTTAAAATGCCCGTTTTATGTTTTTCGACTGCCCTTACAGACAGCAAGAAAGCACCTGTGAAAACAGGTGCTTTTTGTATTTAAGCTTCTTTTTTCTTTCCGAGCACAACGGCTGCCGCTAAGCCTATGCAGGCAAGCGCCGCTGCGGCGGTGGCTGAATTGCTGCCTGTGTTCGGAGATTTTTTGCTGCCGTTTGCCGCTCGGGCGCCCGATACCGCAATGCTTTCGCCTGCGCTGCCTGTTCCCGTTTGAGCAGATGCGGGAGCGCCGCCAACCTGAGCGGGTTCGGGCATCGGCGGCGGAGTGGGCGTGGACGAGTACTGACCGGAAGCGCTTATGTAAAGATTGATAACGGCGCTTGAATCCGAGAACACTGCCGTCAGCGTGTGCATTCCCTTAGAAACCTCCTGCAGATAATCGGCAAAAAGCTCAATTTTAACGCTGCCGCGTTCTGCGGTATAACACGTTTTGGGTATTTCCTCACCGTCAAGCTTAAGACCTTTGAAGCGGTCAAACGCAGTTTCGTCAAACTCATTGCTTGTAATTCTAAACTTGAGGTCGGAGCCGCCCTTCTCCCAGGTCAATGTCTGTGAAGTACTGTCAAGTGTATAGACGCATGTGCCAACGGTGTACGTGCCGGAAAATGCTTTAAATATGTAATTTTGGGAATGCGGCACAGAGACATGGATTTCGTAGTGCCCCAATTGGTTTGTGTCTGCAGTGGTTTGCAATGTGATTCCCAGATCATCACCGGGAACGGGCTCCGCATCCGTGGTGTAGGTCAGCTCGGCGAGCGGCTCAGAGAGCAAGGAAAACTTATCGTCCGCCGCAACAATAATTATCTTCTGCGCAACATTAATGCTCAGGGTTTTCGTAACGCTTTTGAAATTCCCGGAATCCGCGGGGGTAAAGGTTGCGGAAAAGCTGTTTGTGCCTGCGTTGCCTACTCTTGTGGTGAGGGCATCGTCCCACTCCCAGCCGTCAGGCAGGTCAACGTCCGCAAGCGTATCGCCGTAAGTGGCGGTCAGCCCCGTGGGCACGGTGTAATCCGCTTCGGGCGTGTCCGCCTGATAAATATTAAAATTGCAAACGGCGGTATCGCCCAAATAATTATCGGTTTCGGGGCGGACAAATTTAACCGTGTAGCTGCCGGCGTCAGTGGGCTTTGTTGTGGTGTAGGTTTCATCCGCCGCATTTGCTTCTTTATAATAGCGCGTGATTAAAACGTTTTCGGGATTTGTGAGCGGCCTTATGCGCAAGCACATTGATGAATCGTCACCGTAAGTCCAGCTTTGAACAATGGGGTCCATTTTAAGCGTTTTCTTGCCGATGGGTGCAAAGGTTGTGGCGTTGCCGTTAACCGTGCCGTTATCCCATTTTTCAAAAACATATCCGTCGGCGTAGCCGCTGTATTTCGTTGGGGTTTTATCGGTGGTGGGAACGGAATCGCCCGAATAATAATATTTTTTATCAAGCTCGCTGCCGTCGCCGTCAAGCCAGATTGCAGTCAGGCGGTTTGCAACGGTAAGGGTTTTGCTTACCGACACACTTTTATATGTGTCCGTTGCTTTCGTGCTTAAATCAATAAAAACAGATGTTGCGCCGCTGTTGATATCATAAACTATATTATCATAAAGCGCAATGGAAAAACTGCCGTCTTCGCCCGTTGTGGTTGAGCCGACGCAAGCGAGACTGCCTGCATATTGAGTAATCTCAATTTCGGTGCCGCTTACGGGCGCGCCTGCGCCGTCGGTTAATATGCCGTGCACACGGTCGTCTGCCTCGGCTGAAATCTTATTGTTAAGAATGGTGAGCGTCGGCGTTTCCTTTTCCTCAACTACAGAGAACGGAATGTCAATATAGCAGGGCTCATAAAGCTGCTTGCCCGCAAAGGAAAAGCGCAGGGTGTAATCCCCGGCAACCTTCGGGTTATAAAAATTAGCCGTATAGCTGTATTTCATCGATTGGCCTGTGGGGCCAAAGTAGTATGGCTGAGCGGAAGGAAGCTCCAGAATGGAAACGGACATCAGCTCCTCGTCAGCCGCTAAAAGAGTGTTGTCTTGATTATAAAGCCTGACGTTAACCTGAAAAGCATTGTCGGAACATTCAAGCACGGTAGTGTCGTATCCGCCGCTTAAAACAGTGAAATAGCCGAGCGCAAAATATGTGCTGATTGTTTGGTCTGCGGCGGCGGTTAAGCCAAGCCCCGAAACAGTGCCCGACAGCAATATGATTGCTAATAATATGCTTAAAAGTTTTTTCATTTATATTAACCCCTTAATGTTTGTGGGTTTATTATACAATAAAAAGCGCCTGCAATGCAAGCGCCTTCGTTTTATTATTTATCTTTCTTGTGAGAGCCGATTTTGTTTTCCTCGCCTTTTATCAGGCGATTAATGTTTTCCCTGTGCTTATAAAGCACGATTGCCGAAAACACAGCTGCAATAACCGTTGCAACAATCCTAAGCGTCATTTCCTGTTCGCCGAAGGAGTTTTTAGGCTCAATATAACGGTTGATAATGCTGAACTCCTTATCAAACAAAAAGAAGGTGCAAACGGGGTAAACAATTCCGAACAGGATTGAGGAAAACGAAATGTATTTTGTAATAAACACGATTGCGAAAAACAGTATCGCGCCGAGGATGAACAGCCGCCAGTCAAGCAGGCAAATCATTGCCGCGCAAACGGTAATGCCCTTGCCGCCCCTGAAGCCGAAAAAGCAGGGGTAAATATGCCCGATAAAGCAGAAAAAGCCCGTTACAACCTTAAAAAAATATTCGTACTTTGAAAAAATATCCGCGTCAACCCTGCTGAAAATCAGCCATACAATCAGGTAGGCAACGATTACCTTAACAAAGTCAAGCACAAACGCCAGCACGCCGTAAGCCTTGCCGTAGGTGCGCACCATATTCGTTGCGCCCGCGTTACCGCTGCCCGATTCTCTGATATCGTCCTTTTTTAAAACGCGGCTCATAATTATTGAGCTGTTCAGGCTGCCGATAAGGTAAGATATAACGGCGCCGATTAAAAGCAAAACAACAGTTTTCATATAACCACCCTTTTGATTTAATGATTGAATTATAACAGTTACGCTTACAAAAGTTAAGCGATTTGGTCAATGTTTATAATTTGTTTATATTAAATAATTCTAAAATTTTTGCTTACAGATTGAAATTTTGCCTTATGTGTAATATAATGTATCGAAATCTTAGAACTGTTCAGGAGAATAAAAATGAGAGAGTTTGTTTTGGCAACCGATTCCTCCTGCGATTTACCGCAGGAGCTTGTTGATAAATTTGAATTAACTGTTGTGCCGCTTACCGTAAACATTAACGGCAACGCTTTTAAGAATTATCTTGACGGCAGGGAAATTGAGTTTAAGGAGTTCTATAATTGCTCAAGGGCTAAGGCGGAGATTACAACCTCCTGTCCGAGCCTTGCCGCGTTTACCTCTGCGTTTACGGAAATTCTTGAGGAGGGTAAGGACATTCTTTACATAGGCTTTTCCTCCGCTCTCAGCGCAACCACTCAGAACGCAACCATTGTTGCCGAGGAGCTCAGAGGCGTTTACCCCGAGGCAAAGATTATCGTTGTGGATTCTCTTGCCGCTTCAATGGGGCAGGGACTTCTTATAAAATATGTTTATGAGGAAAAGCAGAAGGGCAAAACCATCGAGGAGGTTGCTCAGTACGCTGAGGATACAAAGCTTCACATCTGCCACTGGTTCACGGTTGACGACCTGATGTATCTTAAAAGAGGCGGCAGAATCAGCGCAACAACCGCAATTGCGGGCACCGCGCTCAACGTTAAGCCCGTTATGCACACGGACGACGAGGGCAGGCTTACAAACGTGGGCAAGGCAAGGGGCAGAAAGGCTTCGCTTCACGCTCTGCTTGAGCAGATGAAGGAAACCGCTATCAACCCCAAGGAGCAGACCATTTACATCAGCCACGGCGATTGCGAGGATGAGGTAAAG
>CADBUK010000011.1 GCA_902797915.1 Oscillospiraceae bacterium | reverse complement strand
CGTCCTTGTAATACGTGTCAAACGCGGTTCTGAAAAAGAAATCACGAAGGCACACGGGGCTTTCTGCATAAAGATACACCTCGCGGTAAATGCCGCAGAGCCACCACATATCCTGATCCTCAAGATAAGTTCCGTCAGAATACCTGTAAACCTTGGCGGTAACAATATTTTCCCCGTCGAATTTTACGAATTTGGTTACGTCAAATTCGTGAGGGGTCATAGAGCCCTGACTGTAGCCGACGTACTCGCCGTTAACATACACCTCAAGCGCAGCCTTTGCAGCGCCGAAATGCAAAAAAATCTCTCTGCCCTGCCAGGAGCCGTCAAGCTCAAAGCGGCGGCGGTAAAAACCGATTTCCTGCAGCTTATGGTTAATTGAAGGAATTCTGTGCTTACTGCGGCTGATAGCCTTAGGGTAAGTGCTTGCATAATAAAGCGGCACGGAATAACCCTGAGTCTGCCATACGGACGGAACGGTAATTTCGTCCCACTCAGAGTCGTCAAAATCAACAGCCTCAAAGCCTTCGGGCTGATTTTTTATTCCCTGCTGCCAGAAGAATTTCCACTGACCGTCAAGGGACTGCTTATATTTACAGTCCTCTGCCGCAAGTGCGGACTCAACATCGTCATAAGGAAGGGCAAGCACGTGGCCGTCCTCCTTATTTTCCTTTATTATTGCAGGATTTTCCCATTTAAACTTTTCCATAAAATCTCCCCTCGGGGCTTTAATATACTTACCTATATAATATAGTATAACTAAATAAAAGTCAAATTTATATTTTGATAGACAAGCAGGCGGTTTATGTGTTATAATATTTGTTAGACAATTACTGCGGAGGTTTGTAATGATAGTAAGAGTTAATGAGAATAATCTTGCAGATTATGAAGCGTTTATAAAAAGACACCCCAAGGGGTTATTTCAGCATTCAAGCAAGTGGGCAAAGGTAAAGTCCGCGTGGAAGTTTGAGGCAATTATGCTTACCGACGACGAAAGCGGAAAGATAATCGGCTCAGCCGCCGCGCTTATCAGATTTGTGCCCGTAATAAAAAACGCCCTGTTTTATGTATGCAGGGGCTTTGTTGCGGACGAGGACGATTTTGACACCTTTGACAAGCTGTTTGACGGACTGCTTGAGCTTGCAAAGGAATACAAGGCTTACTGCATTAAAATAGACCCCGAGATTGTAATTGAAAACAAGGCTTACAAGCAGCATTTGATTGACAAGGGTTTTGTTGAACTCAACCCCGGCTGTATGGATTTTGAAAACGTTCAGCCGCGATTTGTTTACTGTTTTGACTATAACGGTATGAGCGAGGAGGAGCTTATGCTTACCTTCAAGCCCGACTACCGCAACCGCATAAGAAAAGCGTCCAAGAAAGGCGTTGAGGTTAAAATTATGGGCAAGGAAGCGCTTGACGACTTCGTTGCCATTATGGCTGAAACGGGAGAGCGCGACGGCTTTTCAATCCGCCCGAAATGGTATTTTGAAAAAATCCTTGACTGTATGGGAGAGGACGCAAGGCTTTATATGGCTTACTATGAGGGCAAGGCCATTGCGGGAACAATCGCTATTAAATGGGGCGAAAACGTTATGAAATACCAGTACGGCGCGTCGTCAAACGCACACAGGAACGTTTACCCGAACTACGCTTTACAGTGGGCGATGATGCAGTGGGGTATGGAATGTAACTGCAAGGTTTACGACTTCGGCGGTATCAGCGGCGACTGCCAGAACCCCGACAACCCGCACTACGGATTATGGCGTTTCAAGCACGGCTTCGGCGGGTATATGAAGGAATTTATCGGCGAATTTGATTACGTTATCAACAAGCCCGTTTACAATATGTACAACGTAGCAATGGATTTGAAAAAGAAGATAAGATGAGCAGATATATTATTGAAAAAGACAAGCTGATTGAGAATATTGAAACCGTTAAAAAGCTTGCGGGCGTACCCGTTATAGGCGTTGTAAAAGGCAACGGCTACGGCTTCGGCATTAAAGAGTTTACAACCGTACTCAAGGAAAACGGAATTAAAACCTTTGCCGTTACAGAGGTTACGGATATTCCCGTTTTAAAAGAAATTCTTGACGACGAAGATATTCTTGTAATGCGCTCTACCTGCATTGAGGACGAGGCAAGAATTATTGCCGAAAACGGCTGTATTGCAACAATCGGTTCCGAGGAAGCGTGCAGAGTTATGAACTCCGTTTCCGCAAGCCTCGGCGTAAAAACAAAGTGCCACCTTAAAATTGATACGGGTATGGGCAGGTACGGGTTTATGCCGAGTGAAATCAGCAAGGCTATTGCCTGCTACAGCGCGGAAAACCTTGAGTTTACGGGCATTTACACCCATTTTTCAAGCGCTTTCAGAAACGCAGCGCTTACAAAAACTCAGCTTACAATGTTTAAAGACTGCATTGAACAAATTGAAAAGGCGGGCTGCTCATCGGGAATTGCACACTGCGCAAACTCCCCCGCCCTGCTTAACGTTGAGGGCGTGGCAATGGACAGCGTGCGCATAGGCTCTGCATTTACGGGCAGGGTTATAACCAAAAGCAACGTCGGGCTGCACAGGCTCGGAATTCTTGAAGCGGAGGTTATTGACGTTAAGACCGTGCCTAAGGGCTATTTTGTAGGCTACAACGGCACTTATCAGACGAAGGAAGAAACAAAAATTGCTATCGTGCCCATCGGGCATTACGACGGCTTCGGACTTACAAAAGAAAAGGAGCTTGTTGATTTAAGGTACTCGCTTTCAATTTTTAAAAACTATCTAAAAAAGAAGCAGATGTACGTTAAAATTAACGGCAGAATGTACCACGTAATAGGAGGAATAGGGCTGTCGCACACGGCGGTAAACATCACGGGAAGCGATGTTAAGGTTGGCGACACCGCAACGGTGGACATTTCCCCCCTGATGATAAACCCGAGAATTGAAAGAGTGTATAAATAAGAAAAAGAGGTGGTTAACCACCTCTTTAATATTTGAACAGCTTTTTGATTTTACCTTCCATTTTAAGCGAATAGATTTTTATGAATATGCCGAGGAACAAATCAAACATAACGAACACAACATTCATCAGAAGTGCGTACGCAAGCAGGAACAGCAGTGAAAACTTTTCGCCCTCAAAAAACGGAATATTGAAAACGTAAACGCAGATAAGCTCGATTGCCGCCACTGAAAGATTAAAAATCAAAAGCTTTAAAAGCCACTGAAAAGCCTTGGGCTTTACTTTATCAAGCGCGTTTTTTATCAGCGGATAATAGCCGAAATTCATTACGAACATCAGGGCGCATTCCTTATTTGCAACCAAAAACAGCGAAAGCAGCGATACCGCGATATAGACCGAAAGCGCCATCTTTTTACCGAAGGTTTTAAGCAGGCAGTAGGTTACAATTCCGAGTAAAAGCGGAACGACGTAGTTTGAAGCGGGTATTAAGCCGCCTACAATCATAAGCACTATATACACCGAGGAGAACACGCCCGCAACGGCAATTTTTACAGAATATTTCATATCTGACACAACCTGAAATAATTATTACAACACCGATTATAATACATACCGAACACAATTGCAATTGTGTTAAAAATGTGTAAATTGTGTAAACATTATGAATTAAAGGTAAAAAAACATTATTTAAATAATTTTTTTATTTACATTTAAGGTTTGTTTATATATAATATGAATGAAGTTAAATCCAACAAGGAGTGTTTTTAATGATAAAAAAGATTAGCATTATTCTTATGTGCTTACTGCTTGCGGCTACTGCTTTTTCAGCTTGCTCAAAAAAGGACAAGAATGCTGAAAACACCGATGAAAGCACGTCCGAAGGCGCAGGTCTTGACGATGTTGCTAACGAATACGGCTTTGAAGAGGACGCCGACGGAGACACCGTTCCCGTAGTTTACGAAGACGGCAAGGCTTACGTTATTGACGAGCAGGGTAATAAAACCGGCGAGGTAATTAAAAATCCCAAGAACGCTCCGAGCAAATCAGGTAAATCAGGCAAATCCGGCAACAACGGCGGCAACAACGGCAGCGGAGATAACGGCGGCGGCAATGGCGGCAGCAGCGAATCCCCGACAAGAGTTACCGAAAGAGAGAGCGTAACAAACCGCACCGAAACCGAAAAGGCTACCACAAAATCAGAACTTACCACACTGCCGCTTGACAAGGACGTTGTTCCCGCAACAAGCGCAACGGGTACTGCGGTTCAGTTCAGTGACAGCGACGTTACAACGCTTACAAATATGCTTGAGATACCTTACCTCTATCTTGCAAACTATGAAAACAGCGACCGTGTGCCGATTGAGATTGCAACGCACACTGCCTGCTGGATGGCACAGAGACAGAACATTGACACCAACACGTTTGCAGGCGGTACGGTTGCGGTTGACCTTTTCTGCTACTATGCAAGAACGGTAGTTAATTTCAAGGCTCAGTGCAATAATTACACGGGCTCAAGCGCAGACAATGCGGCGCCGATTACCTATGATTCCGCAAACGACACGTTTACAATCACGGCAAGCAGCTATGAATCCCCGACTCACAGAGTTGAAATTACTTCAATTGAGGATTTGGGCAACAACAACTACTACAAGGTAACCGCTAACGTTTCAGGCATTGACAGCTCCTGCAACAAAAAGAAGGTTGTTGCAATCATTCAGAAAAACAAGCTTGATATGTCCCTTGGCTTCTCGGTTAAGGCGCTCAAGTGGAGCTAATTAAATAACAGCATAAAAAGAGCAGTTCGGTTGAACTGCTCTTTTGTTTTTTCATATTATGTTTTATATTAATAAAGCTTCTCGCCCGCTTCGATTGCCATAATCTGATTTACACGAGTTTGGTGTCTGCCGCCCTCAAATTCAGTTGTGAGAAAAACGTCAACAAGCTCCTTGGCAAGACCTACGCCGATTACCCTTGCGCCGAGGCAGAGGCAATTTGCGTCATTATGAGCCCTTGTATATTTAGCGCTGAAATAATCGCTGCAGGCAGACGCTCTGATGCCCTTAACCTTATTTGCCGCAATTGAAATACCGATACCCGTGCCGCAGCAAAGTATAGCCTTATCGCACTCGCCGCTTATAACGGCGTCGCACGCTTTCTGGGCAGCGATAGCGTAATCGAAGCGTTCGGGAGTATAGCAACCGAAATCCTTATACTTAACTCCGATTGAATCAGGATGGTTTTTAAGCTCCGTTTTAAGCGGAAAACCTGCGTGGTCCGAACCTAAAGCAATCATAACATTCTCCTTATTTTTTAAGCTTCAATTCTCTTTCAGCCTGACTCTGCCTGAGGTAAACAGGCATAAGCTCCGCCGCGGGAATTGCTTTTTTATTTTCAGCGGCGCGGGAAATTCCGACGCCGTTTTGATACTGACTGTCGCCCTGCGCCATAACGCAGTTTTTAAGCGCGGTGTTCTGCATAAAAAGCTCCGCGCCGTCGCCCGCTACGATAACCCTGCCGTAAGCGGAAAGCTCAGCGTCAAGGTCTGCAAGGGCAATTGCCCTGTCCTCACAAAGACGGGTAACCCTGCCGTTTTCAGTTTTAAAAACGGCGTTGTAAAACTGCATTCTGCGGGCGTCCATAACCGCGCAGATTACTGCGTTTTCATCTGTAAAATTGCAGGCAATTGCCTCAAGCGTTGAAACGGGAATACATTTGATATTATGAGCAAACGCAATACCCTTTACGGTTGCAACGCCGATGCGCACGCCCGTAAACGAACCCGGCCCAGCAGTAATCGCTATGGCGGAAAGCTCGTTATACCCCCTGCCCTGCATAATTTCCTCAACAAGCGGAAGCAGAGTTTCGCTGTGGGTTAAGCCCTTATTAATCAGCTTATATGAAAGCACCTTGCCGTCCTGCGTTAATGCCGCAGAGGCGGTTTTTGCGGAGGAATCCACTGAAAGCAAAAGCATTATTCGTATTCCCCCTTAGTGCATATTTTAATCTCTCTTTCATTTTCGGAAAGCTTTGAAAGCTCAACAACAACTGCGTCGTCAGGCAGCGCGCCGAAAATATTCTCGCTCCATTCCACCGCTATATACGCGTCTGTTTCAAGGAAATCAAAGAAGGCTGTGGAATACAAATCCTCCCAGCTGCCGATACGGTACATATCAAAATGGTAAAGTGTATTTTCGTCCGAATGATATTCGTTACAGATTGCAAAGGTGGGCGAAGTAACCTCTGCGTTAATTCCGAGCCCTTTTGCAAGCCCCTTGGTAAAGGCGGTTTTACCCGCGCCCAAATCGCCGAGGTACGCAACAACGGCGCCCTTTTTTAGCCCCTTTGCAAATTCCGCTGCAAAATCAAGCGTCTCCGAATAACTATGCGAAATAAACCTTTGCATCAGAACAAACCAACCGTGTTGCCGTTTTCATCAATATCAATATTATATGCGGCAGGCGTTTTTGAAAGTCCCGGCATTGTCATAACCGAACCCGTTCTGCAAACAAGGAAGCCTGCGCCGTTTGACAAATCAACGGAAGAAATATTGATTTTAAAGCCCGTAGGTCTGCCGAGCAGCTTAGGATTATCTGAAAGGCTGTATTGAGTTTTTGCAATACAAACGGGCATTTTGTCTGCGCCGAGTTTGATGAACTCCTCAATGCTTGCCCTTGCTTCCTTTGAATACTCAACGCCGTCTGCGCCGTAGATTTCTCTTGCTATGGTTTCAATCTTATCGTAAACGGGAGCGTCAAGGTCATAAAGAGGACGGAAGTTATTTTCCTTTTCGCAAGCCTCAACAACCTTTTTGGCAAGCTCAACGGAGCCTGCGCCGCCGTCCTTAAAGCAATCGGTCAACGCAAATTCAGCGCCGTTATCCCTGCAAAGCTTTTCAACAAACGCAATTTCCTCCTCGGTATCCTCGTTAAAGTGATTGATGGCAACAACAACGGGCACGCCGAATTTTTTAAGATTTGAAATATGCGCCGCAAGATTAACGCAGCCCTTTTCAAGCGCGTTCATATCAAAGGTGGTTTTAAGCGCTTCCTTTGCAATACCGCCGTTATACTTCATTGAACGAACGGTTGAAACAAGTACGATGCAATTAGGCGTAAGCCCTGCAAGACGGCATTTGATGTCGAGGAACTTTTCAGCGCCCAAATCAGAGCCGAAGCCCGCCTCTGTAATACAGTAATCGCCGAGCTTTAACGCTGTTTTTGTAGCGCGTACGGAGTTACAGCCGTGAGCAATATTTGCGAAAGGACCGCCGTGCATAATCGCGGGGTTATTTTCAAGAGTCTGTACAAGATTTGGCTTAATAGCGTCTTTAAGAAGAACAGCCATAGCGCCATTTGCTTTAATATCGCGGCAATACACGGGCTTGCCGTCATAGGTGTAGGCAACAAGAATTCTGCCGAGCCTTTCCTTTAAATCAAACACGTCCTCGGAAAGACAGAGAATTGCCATAACCTCTGAAGCAACCGTAATAATGAAATGGTCCTCCCTCGGAACGCCGTTAAGCTTGCCGCCGAGAGAGCAAACGATATTACGAAGCGCGCGGTCATTAATATCAAGGCAACGCTTAACAAGCACTCTGCGCTGGTCAATACCAAGCTCGTTACCCTGCTGAATATGATTGTCAAGCATAGCGCACATAAGGTCGTTAGCGCTTGTGATTGCGTGCATATCGCCTGTGAAATGAAGGTTAATATCCTCCATAGGAACAACCTGACTGTAACCGCCGCCTGCTGCGCCGCCCTTGATACCGAATACGGGTCCGAGCGAAGGCTCTCTTAAAGCAATAACAGCCTTTTTGCCGATTTTAGCCATAGCGTCGCCAATTCCGATGGTAACGGTTGTTTTACCCTCGCCTGCAGGCGTTGGGTTAACGGCGGTAACAAGCACAAGCTTGCCGTTTTCCCTGTCCGCAACTCTGTTAACAAGCTCGTCGGAAAGCTTTGCCTTATACTTACCGTAAAGGTCAACATCCTCCTCGTCAATTCCGAGTGAGGCGGCAACCTCCGTTATTTTTTTAAGCTGTGCCTCGCGGGCGATTTCAATATCAGTGAGCATAAGCAGAACTCCTTTTCTTATTTTAAAAGCAGATATATAATAGCACAGTGAAACACCGTTTGCAAACATATAACAATTTTGTAAATAAATTTTAATATTACCTTGAAATAAGGCGGCATTAATTATATAATGAAAACACTAAAATTAATGCGGAGGTGATGAATTGAATACACTGTCAAAGAAATCCGGTGTTATGGACTTTTTCTTTGACCTTGATTTTGCAACAATTATTACGGCAATTATCGCCTCTGCTTACGGTTTAACGCTGGTTTACAGCGCAACATATTCATCACTTAGCGACGGAGAATTTATATCGGGTCCGATGATTTCAATGCTGATTACGGTTTTGGGCGGCATTGTAATTGCGCTTGGACTTTCAATGATAAACTACGAAATCATCAGCAAGCTGTGGCCTATTGTGGCAGTGGGCTGCGTAGGATTAATGATTTTCACATTCTTCTTCGGCGTTGCACCCTCCGCAAGAGATACCGCGCGAAGCTGGCTTAAATTCGGCAGTTTTACTTTTCAGACGTCCGAATTACTAAAAGTCGGGTTTATCATATCGTTTTCATATCATCTGGATATGGTTAAGGATAAGCTTAACAAGCTGAAAACAATTATCCCGCTTGTTATTCACGGCGCAATTCCCGTCGGGCTGGTAATACTCACGGGCGACGCGGGCTCTGCGCTGATTTTCCTGTTTATGTTTATAGGAATGCTTTTCTTTGCAAAGGTTAACATCGGCTATTTCGTTGCAGGACTGTGCGCAATGATAGTTGGATTTGCAGTTGCCTGGAGGCTGAATATTATTAACGGTATTCAAAGGCAGAGAATTGTAGCGCTGTTTTACCCCGAGCAGTATGAGGACGTTATGTACCAGCAGGAGCACGGCAAAATTGCTTTAGGCAGCGGCGGAATGTTCGGCACGGGCTTTCTTAAAGGAAAGCTTACGCAGACGGGCTTTGTGCCCGAAAACCGTAACGATATGATTTTAACCGTTGCGGGCGAGGAATTCGGCTTTGTAGGCACAATGGCAGTTATTCTGCTGCTTGCGGTTCTTATAGTCAGGGTTATGATTGTTGCATTAAGGGCAAGGGATAACGTTGGTTACTTAATGTGTATGGGCGTATCCGTAATGCTGTTTGCACAGGTATTTGTTAACGTGGGTATGGAGCTTTCTATACTGCCCTGTATAGGAATTACGCTTCCCCTGTTTTCCGCAGGCGGTTCCTCAAGCCTGAGCATTTATCTGGCGCTCGGCATAGTGCTTTCCGTTTACCGCTTCAGTAAGGGCAACCGAGAAGCGCTGTTCTACACAAATTAAAATTTTATAACTTATGAGAAATAGGCAGCGACTGTAAACGTCGCTGCCTATTATAATTATTCTTTGGTTATTTCAATATTTGCATTGTAAACTCCGCTTACCCACGCGGTCTTTGCGTTTTTAACGGAAAAGATAATCGGATATGCACTAGTACCCGTTTTTATATCGGAGCCGTCTGCAGAATTAATGTCGCAGGTCATTACAAGGTTATCGGCTGTAACGGAATCAATCTCATCACTGCTTGCAATAACGGTAACCTGTGCCTTATGAAGCGAAACAACCCTTGACTTATAGCCTGTAACGGCAGTACAGGTAATATTATTTCTTGAAATAACAAGGGTTTTAGTTTCAAAATCGTCAGGAACGGTAACCGTTACTTTAATTTCCGTAGTGCCGTCAAGCGCAGTAACGCCGCCTATATCCTTGATATCAAAGGTAAATTCGTTCTTGCCCGTTCCGATTTGAGAAAAATCAATTTCGCCGATAACAAGCTTTTCGCTTCCGTCGGTTTCAACAACGCCCACTTCAACCTTCTTTACGGAATATTTGACGTCTATCAAATCAAGAGCGTTTGCGGGTGCGTTAATAAAGTTAACCGTGGGCTCTAAATTCTGAACTTTAAGAACGGGAACGTTAGCGGTTATCTGTTCGCGCACCTTAACGTAATCAACCTTATTTCCGCTTTCATCAAGCGCAACAGGCTCCAGCTCAATAAACTGAGACTCGGTAAGGTTATTATCAAGAGTAATGCTTGCGGAAACGGTTTTAACCCTGCTGACATAAGCCTTCGGGCCTTCAACGGTAACGGATTCCTCGCTGAGTACAGTCTGCCCCGCCACATAGCCGTCCGCGGTAAAATTAGTGTTTGTAAAGTCAATGTCAATCGGGAAGCTCTGCTCGTCATAAATGTCATAATAGCCCTCTGCGGACGTGGGGTAATAGCTTACGATACTGAAATCCTGCCCTTCGTTAGGGGCAACCGAAATCGGCACCGAATGGAAGCCCGTTGACGTAACCGTGCCTGTTTGCAGGTACGCGGTAACATCGTTTTCATCAATATCCTTTGCAAGATATTTTTTGCAGGAAACGGTTACCTCAACCGTAATGTCCGTACTGCCGTAATACTCAATACCAAGCTGCTGGGCAAGCGTATCCGTAAAATCAACGGCAACGGGCACTACAATCTTTTTAGTGGTTTCGGGGCTGAAGCTGATTGAGGTTACAACCCAGATAATGATTGCAGCCAGAATTGACATTGCAATCAGGTATTTATCATTATAAACAAGCTTTCGGATTGAAAACTTTCTACTCTTTTTAGCTGCCATTATTTCTTCACCCTCCTAACAAGCCTTGTAATAATCTTATCATCGGAGAATGAGCCGCTCGGAATAAACTCATTTCTGAGAATATCGCGGAGCTCGCCGTCTGATATATCGCTTCTAATCACTCCGCCCTTTGCAACGGAAATCGCGCCTGATTCCTCTGAAACAACAACCACAAGCGCGTCGCTTTCCTCTGAAAGACCGACTGCCGCACGGTGCCTTGTTCCGAACGCGGATTTTAACTGCTTTTTAGTAAGCGGCAGAATACAGCCCGCTGCATAAACCTTGCCGTCACGGATAACCATAGCGCCGTCGTGAAGCGGAGTTTTGGGGTAAAAAATATTTTCAACAAGAGCACGCGTTGCCTTAGCGTCAATTATCGTGCCGCTTTCAATAACATTACCGAGAAGCGTATCGTTTTCAAAAGCGATGAGCGCGCCTGTTTTAGTGTCGCTCATATTTGAACAGGCTTTGGTTACAGCCTCAATGCAGTCCTCAATTTCGGAAAGCTCAACCGCAACGCCGGGGTGGATAATTGTTTTAAAGTTCTTTCTTGCCGTGCCCTTACCGATTTGCTCAAGAATATTTCTTATTTCGGGTGCAAAAAGCACAACAACAATCAAAATGATGTTGTTGAAAATCTGTTTAAAAATAATCGTTGAGGCTTCCATCTCAAGAAAATTAACAATTGTGTAAACCACAACGATAAAAACAATGCCCTTAACAAGCTGCATTGCTCTGGTTTCCCTGATAATTCTTACGCAAAGATAGATGATAATCGCAACAACAATAATGTCGAGCAAATCAACCGGTCTGAAGGTTGAAAACACGCTTATAACCTTATTTAACAAATCTGTAATAGCGCCCAAGATAAATACTTCCCATCAAAAATTATTTGCAAAATAACTTAACAATATAAATATAACATAAAAATATTTAATAATAAAGGGATAATTAAAGTTTTTTTAAAGTGTTCAATAAAAATTCACATTCTCTGTCAGAAGTAAACGCAGTTGGGGAAATTCTGACTGTGCCGCGGTCAATTGTGCCAAAGTGCCTGTGCGCAAGCGGAGCACAATGATAGCCCGCACGAACGGCAATTCCCCTTTCGGCAAGAAGCGCGGCAGTTTTTTCGCTTGAATAATCCTTATAGTTAAACGAAACTATCGGCGCAGAAGCGTCGGCGGCAGGCGCGGGAGTATAAAGAAGGCAATCGGGATTTTGCAAAAGCGTTGAATATATTTTTCGGCAAAGCCCGAGCTCGTGAGAATAAATATTATTCATACCGCGGCTGTTGATATAATCAACCCCCGCCCCGAGAGAGATAATGCCGATATTATTAAGCGTGCCCGCTTCAAGAGCGTCGGGCAGAAAATCGGGCATATCGGCAGACAAAGAGCTGCTTCCCGTTCCGCCGAACATAAGCGGATTAATGCCGACGCCGTCCGAAACGGCGATAAACCCCGTGCCCATAAGCCCCATAAGGCTTTTATGCCCCGCGCAGCAAAGAATGTCAATATTTTCGCTCAACGCGTTAATGGGAATAACGCCCGCAGTTTGCGCACCGTCAACAACAAATCTTATGCCGTGAGCCCTTGCAAGCGCGCCGATTTCGGCAACGGGAAGCGTACAGCCGAAGACATTTGACGCAGCCGTGCAGACAATAAGGATGGTTTCGGGTTTGATAAGGCTTTTGAAATTATTAACGCAGGTCTCCTTATCGTAATCAAACGCCGCGACGTCGTAATCAGCCGTGCCCGACTGTTTTAAGCTGTGAACAGTTCGGTACACCGAATTATGCTCAAGCGACGAAATAATGATATGCGCGCCCTTTTGCACGCTGCCCCTTATTGCAATATTAAGCGCTTCCGTGCAGTTTTTAGTAAACGCGACGTTCTGGGGCTG
>CADBUK010000010.1 GCA_902797915.1 Oscillospiraceae bacterium | reverse complement strand
TTGTGTATTCCGCCTTCCACTGCCCAAGGAAGATTTTAACCTCCGGCGTCGGGGATGAGTTTCGGTATCCACGCGCCTGAACTATGGCGCCGTTTCTGACTTCAACCGTAACAAAAGGCTTGTCCGGCTCTGATACAAGGCGGAGTTTGCAAAGAACTATGGTACCTTTGAGGTATCTGTCAATGTAACCCATATCCTTGTTGCCGACGCATATTTTCTGAATTTCTCCTTCTGTGATTATTTCCTCAACCGATTCAAAAGGAGCAATTTGATAATTACCGAAGCTAAAGGAGTAAACCTGGTTATACTTTGTCTTATAATTCTTTTCAAAAAACTCAACTTGCTTTTTGGATTTCTTAATCCACGACACCTGCTCCATCCTTTGGTCGTAACGCATCATTTCATCATGTGCCACTTTGATACTTCGCGGATAAATAATTTTATCCGTAAACTCAACATTATACTTATTGCACCAGCGGATATAATCACAGTAAGAAGAAAGATTATAATCTTCTTTTATAAGCTTTGAAAAAAGCTTTTTATAATCAAGCGGGCCTGTTAAGCTTTCTATTGATTTTAATTTCTCAGAGTAATATTTGTTATTAGAGCTAAAATGCTCTGCTAACCACTCAATTTGATTTGCAGTCGACTGCAAATTAAACTTTTTTGTATAATACATAGCGTTTATTAGTGCAATAACTTCGTACCGTTCCTCGCACTCACTGCCAAGCTTACTGTAAATCTTTAGTTCTGCTTTGTTACGACAGTTAAAAAAGCCTTGCACTGTTTTTGCCTGCCAGTTTGCTTTTGAGCTTTCCGCAAGAGCATCAAACAAGTCTCCCATATAGCCTTGCTTGGCTAAGCGTTCAACAAGAACAGGGTGCTTAATATACGCTTCAAGATATCTCTGAACAGGAAAAAACGCTGATGGCGCTACCGTTAAAGGCTGTGAATCACAATATTTAAAATATTTGCTGCTTTTAATATCACATTCAAGTGCGATATGGGCAAGCATACCCCACTCATTGACCCCGTACATATATGAATTGTAGTTATACCAGTAATAACCCGTAGGGTAACGCAGCTCCGGCGGCACCCGCGAAGCCTGAACCCACTTTAACCCCGGCGCTACCTTTGGATTGTCTTGCTCATAAAACCAATGAATATCGTGTAAATACCAGTGGGAATGATTAACTCTGCGATACGGTATTGCCTTGCCGTCACCGTAAAATATTCTGTAATGCTCGCTCATGAGCATAGGCACATTCTTAAAATCGCCGCTGAAGTCCCTTAAAAGACACCAGCTGCGGAAAACGATTCGTTCATCCTTCAGCTTCTGAACGGTTGCACCATAAGCGCGCTGCCAAAGATATTTACGGCTGCGCCCGGCATCCTTAACTCTACAATACGCTCCACAGGCAGGGCATTGAACCTCAGCGTTAGCTTGAGCGGCGGCGACCTTGCCGAGCGGCCTTATGACAAAGCCCTCAACCTCTGCACCCTCCTGCATAATCTCCTGCTCGCAGTGTGTACAATAGCAAACACGGTTTTTGTTTTCATCCCTGTATCGAAATAAAAAGCCTTCCGAAAAGCAATGCTCTTTAAGCTCGGCTATAGTGCCGTCCTTCAGCGGCTCAAGCTGTTCAAACAGCCGTTCCTGAAGGGCTGTATCTGTTTTCATAACAAGCCCTCCTACAGCACATCAAAGATATCAATAATCTTTTCGGATTTTGTTGAAGGTTCTTCGACAAAGCCGTAATAATCGTCAACCCATCCGAAAACGGTTTCAGGCTCAACATAGCCGCTTTTACCGCCAAGCTCTTTTTTAGCTTTATCCATAATCTTCTTGCAGCACTGCTCAAGACTGCGGTTTGTGTTAACGCCCGCAATATGCTCGGCGTTAATATCGTTATTAATTCGGTTATCAATAATCCACTGTGCTATTTTCTTTGCAAGTGAAGAGCCAAGCTTTTCTGCCTGGCTGTCAATCTTATCAATAGCATTCTGCTGTAAATCTGTCATTCTATATTCCTTTTACCTTTCTTTTTATCAGCCCGGAGTTCATCAACAAGGCTGCTGACTTTGTTTATTATCTTGGTTTTATTCTCGCCTGCTTCGAGCAGATACATAACGCAGGCTTTGAGGCGGTTTTGCTCCATTCGCTGAACATAAGATTCCAGCAGCTCCTCCATTTCGGGTACGATGCTCAGAAAACGCATTTCTACAAGATTTGTTGCCTTTCCATTACTTGAAAGCGT
>CADBUK010000009.1 GCA_902797915.1 Oscillospiraceae bacterium | reverse complement strand
TGTTTATTGAAGCAACTAAAAGTCGGTGTATCGTTCCGCATTGATTATATAAGCCTTTTACAGAGCTTTCATCGGCAATATTAGCTTTAATTATTAATTCAAACCAATACTCTGTTTCGTAGCATTCTTTTAAAGCAATCCTCATTTTTGATATGAAATCGGCTCTGCTATGAGCATAATTTGCCTCGTGAATATTTGCGCCAATAGAAGTGGCAGAACGTTCAAGCTGATTTTTCAGAGAATAGTGACCATTAATGCTTTCACAAAACTTTAACGTTTTTACTGCAAAATCGGTTGATAATTCTCTCAATTTTGAATCTTTCATTTTTATTAATGGTCTTTCTGTGAAGTATTTTGCTTATGCAAAATGTGAAGTAATCATTATAATTGTGAAGTATCTCGCTTCGCTCGATGTGAAGTAAAATAAATCCTTAACACGCCGCAGCGTACTTCACATCTGCAAGATACTTCACATTCGCAGAATATTTCACAAATCCCGCAAGGGATTTATTTCACGGCAAACTTTCCTTGAAAGTTTGCTTTACATATGGAAAATTAAATCGTCGCTCTTTTTGTCAAAAATAATGATTGCAATTAACAGTGTTCCGAACGCCCATGCCGACGCGTAGCCGAGCAGCTTCCAGCTCATAGGCATACAGTAAAGCACGCATTGCCTGAAAAGTTCCAGCATAGAATATAGCGGATTAATTTTTATAACAATCTGAATCCACGGGGTTCTTATCTGCTGCAGCGGGTAGATAATCGGCACCATATAGAACATCAGCGTGCAGAAAACCTCCCAGATATACTCAATATCCCTGAAATATACCTGCAGTACGGAAAGAATTAAGCCGACGCCCGTAACGAAAATAAGCATAATCGCCATCGGAATAAAGAACAGCAGCACGTGCCAGTTAACCGTTAAGTTTCCGCCGTTCTGGAAGCCCGTCAGCTTGAAGAAAATCCAAACCATAATGTAGCAGGCGATGGAAATTGAAAAGTTTACGAAATTTGAAAGGATACCCGAAACGGGGTACATATATTTGGGAACGTAAACCTTTTTGATAATCGGTGCGTTTGTTCGGAAGGAAACAAGCGCCTTTTTGCTTGACGACGTGAAGAATTCAAACATCAGTCTGCCCGTAAAAAGATAAACGGGGTAGCAGATAATATGCTCTCTTTTTGCGCCGAAAATGTTTGAGAATACAACCGTAAGCACAATCATATTGAGAAGCGGCTGCAAAAAGCTCCAGAAAATGCCAAGCCAGGAATCTCTGTATTTAAGCTTAACGTTTTTTCTTGTAAGCTCATACAGCAAATTTTTATACTTGCCGAAGGTTTCCTTAAAATGGGAAAGCTCTTTTTGAGTTCTTGTGTTTTCCATTTTTATCTCCGAGTTAATTTTAAAAATAACGCTTTAAAGCAAAAGCATTATATCACAGTGAAAATAAGATTTCAATAAAAATGACAATTATTTAACCATTTGCGCAATTTCAATTGCGGTCATTCGGGCGCTTTTGTCGCCGTCAACAACCAAATCACTTGCCTTCAGGTATTTTTCGCGGCGTTCGTCGTATAGGCGTTTTGCGTTCTCTTTATCCTTAAAAAGCGGGCGTGTTGCGCCGTTTCCGACGCGCTCGCAGATAACGTCAAACGACGCGTCAAGAAAAACAATTTTTCCGTTTTTCTTAATTGTCTCCACGTTTCGCTCAAAGGTCATTGCGCCGCCGCCCGTTGAAACCACGGCGTTCTTCATTTCGGCAACCTTTTTGCAGGCTTCGTATTCCAAATCCCTGAAATAATCCTCGCCGTGCGCCGCAAAAATTGCCGCAATCGCAACGCCCTGTTCCTTTTCAATCATAGCGTCGGTGTCAACGAACTTTCTGCCCGTTATTTTTGCAAGCTCTCTGCCGACAACGGTTTTGCCCGCGCCCATAAAGCCGCATAAAATAATGTTCATTATTTGGTATTCCCATAGCCTTTCTGCCCAGAATAGTTTATTATAATCCACATCTATTAACCTTATTGGGCAGATAAGGCGCAAAATGGGAATTAGCCATCGCTCGTTGTCGCATTGCGACAAACTGAGCGGGCAATACAATCAGCTTTGTGCGAGTATTCGCACTAAAGCTCCTTTTCCGTCAGCGCTAAAACGGGCTCAATATCCTCTGCCGAAAATGAAACTCCGTTCCAGATTTCCTCCGCAACCGCCGCCTGCCACACAAGCATCGGCAGCCCGTTTGAATATTTTATCCCCGCCTCTTTTGCGTATTTAACAAGCAGAGTTTCGCTCGGGTTATAAACCGCGTCAAACACGGCGCCCGACCGTTCAATAATCTCCCTGCCTATTACGCAGGCGTCAGCGTTAGGGTACATACCCACGGGCGTTGCGTTGATTATTAAATCAAAGCCGCCCTTTATTTCATCAAGCGCGGCGGTTTCAACGGCTTTGCCGAGCTTGCTTTTAATCTCAAGCGCAACCTTTTGCGCGGTAGGCAAACCCGTTTTACGCACAGCTACGGTTAAATCACAGCCCGCCGATGCCGCCTCAAACGCAAACATTCTTGCCGCGCCGCCGCTGCCGCAAAGCAGCACTCTGCCCGCAAGCGAAATATCCGCCGCTTTAAGTGCGTTCAAAAAGCCGTCGCAGTCGGTGTTAAAACCCTTCGTTCTGCCGTTTTCGTCTACCTTAACCGTGTTAACCGCGCCGAAGAGCGCCGCACGCCCGTCAAGCTCGTCAAGCAGGGGAATAATATTAACCTTATGGGGAATTGTAACATTAAAGCCGCAAAGCTGCTTCAGCCCTTCAAACTCAGCGGAAAGGCTTTCGGGCGGAATTTCCATTAAGCTGTAGTCAGCCTCAATTCCCGCCGCCTTAAAAAGCTGTTTGTGAATAAACGGGGAAAGGGAATGGCCTAAAGGATAACCTGTTAACGCAAACTTTTTCATAACGATACTGTAACCCTTTTCAAAGTATTGACATTTATTTGTAAATTATATAATATGATAATAACATATCACACAAATATTAACAACCATTTTTTAGGAGTGAAATCATTTATGGTTTTTGAAAAAATTGCCGAAATACTTGCTGAACAGCTCAGCATTGACGTTGATGAGATTACCGAGGACAGTATGCTGGAGGAGGATTTGGACGCGGGCAGTTACGATATTATTGACGTTGTTATGAGCATTGAGGATGATTTTCAGCTTGAAGTTCCCGACGAGGAGATTGAGAGCTGGAAAACCGTGGGCGATATTGTAAGCTTTATAGAAAATAACCGCTAAATTTTGTTAAAAAATATATTGGTAAAAATTTGACAATAGTATAATAAAAGTATAAAATAGAGGAGTAAGTCAGTGCTTGCTCTTCTTTTATTTTTTTGCAAGCGCTGTTTAAGGTAAATAAGTCATTAATTGAGAGGGGTAAAAATTTATGGCTGAAAAATATGTTATGGCGCTGGACCAGGGCACAACCAGCTCACGTGTTATTATCTTTAACACCAAGGGCGAAATTGTTTCCAAGGCGCAGAAAGAATTCCCGCAGCATTATCCGCAGAACGGCTGGGTTGAGCATGACCCGAACGAAATCCTCTTTACTGAAATGTCCTCAATTATTGAGGTTGTCAGAGAGGGTGCCGTTAATCCTAAGGATATTAAGGCAATCGGCGTTACTAATCAGCGTGAAACCACTATCGTGTGGGATAAGAATACGGGTAAGCCCGTTTATAACGCAATCGTTTGGCAGTGCCGCAGAACCGCCGAATACTGCGAAAAATTAAAGGCTGAGGGTCTCGGCGATTACATTAAGGAAACCACGGGTCTTTTGATTGACGCTTACTTCTCGGCAACAAAAATCAAGTGGATTCTTGA
>CADBUK010000008.1 GCA_902797915.1 Oscillospiraceae bacterium | reverse complement strand
TATACTTCCTTGGCATAAATATACCCCCCTATGATAGTTTCTTTTATTCTACCATAGGGGGGCTGTTTTTTCTATTGTCTACTTTTTTCGGTTCTGTGCAAACGCAAGGCTGTTTTCATATTGTTTTGAATTATTCTGCAGCTTCCTCTGCTGCTTCTTCGCCGTCTTTCTTCTTTTCTTTCAGGAGAACGAATTTTTCCATCGGGAAGAGAACTACCATCTGGATAAATCCTGCGGCAAGTCCGCCGATTGTTCTTGCAAGGTTGCTGAGCCAAGCCCACGGAGCTTTAAGAAGCACGCCGTATAACCAGCCCTGGAACCATGTTGAGAACAGGATAAGAGCAATCATAAGAACGATATAGATTGCGAAATTATACCAAGGTGCGTCTGACTTAAAGGTGGTCTTCTTATTCTGATAGAAGCCGTAGATGTTAGCAATCAGGTTTGAAAGGAAGAACGGAAGCAGGTAACCCCAAGTAATAACACCTGATGTGATGCTGCCGTTTTCAATTGTAAAGCCGGCAACATACTTGTTAATATCAATATAGGTGTTTAACTGAGTCTTCATAAGTGAATAGCCTTCGCCCAAAGTATCCTTAGCAGCTTTAAGAGCTGTTGTGTCAATCTTTGTGCAAGCTTCATTCATAAATGTTCTTGCAGTTTCAAGCCAGTCGTTAATTGAGCCTGTGAAAACAGAAGCGTCAAAAATTGTGTTCGGTGCAAAAACGCCCTGAAGAAAAGCAGGAATGGTTGCATGAACATTATCAAAAACCAACGGAAGAACGTTAGCAAGCACAAGCTGAATGATTGTTACAAGACCTGAAACAACCAAAAACTTAACAAGCTGCCATACTGTTTTGATGAATGAGCCTTTTTCCTCTGCAGCGCCGTCAATGCCGCCGAGAGAAAACTTTTTCTTGTCATCTGCCATAATTTTTACTCCTTAATTATGTAAAATAAATTTTGCACTGAATATTATACCAACTTTTGCATTAATTTGCAATAGTTATTAGATTAATAATCCAAGCATTGCCTTTCCCGCCGCAAGACCGACGAGTGCTATAATGCCCTTAACGATAAGAACGATAAGGCAAACGATGATTGCCAGAACGAGCAGCACCGCAAGGATTAACAGGCACAGCACAAGCGGGCCCTTCTTGCTGGGCTTAACCGTGTCAACAAATTCCTTTTCCTCAAACATTTCGGGAGGAGCGGGATTTTCGTCGTCAAAAATCGGGTAAAGCGGCAGGGTTGCATGGTCGTCGCAATAGCCCGAATTCCAGAGAAGCGGCTCAACAAGGCTTCTTACGCTTGTTGCGCCCTTGAGGAACTTGCCGATTGAAAGGTGGATTGTGTTAAGGAAGGAGTCAACCACGTTGAGCAGACCGCAGGTAAGCTTATACTCCCTTGTTTCAGGTCCGTAAGGAGAGTCGCCGCAGTATAAATTCTGAACAAGCTCAAGAATGAAATCAACAACCTTGTTGTCCGCAATATCGGCAATGTCCGCCTTTGAAAGCCCGCATTCCTTTTTGCAAAGGCGCCAAACCTTTTTAAAGGTAAGGCTGTTAAGGAACTTGCCCGCAGGCTTCAAAATCGGCTTTAATTTCTTTGCCTTTTCGGGACTGATTGAGAAGGAGGAAGCCATTTCGGTAAAGCGGTCATAATCATTTGCAAGCGCGTTAACAACCTCGCCTATCATACCGAAGAAGAAGCCGCGCATATATTCGTCAAACGGCTTGCCGCCCGTGTCAAGACCGGGAACCTCTTTAATCATTATTGTATCAACGTCAACCTTTGCGTTTGCAGGGTCAATAATAACGTTACGCATAGTCGGCGGGCAGCCGAGCATTGCGCCGCAGGCAATATCGTAAAAGCGGTTGCCCTTTGGCGTTGTAACGAAACCGATATCGTGCACATGGGTATGACCCGTAAGCATAACCTGAAGACCCGCGTCGGCAAAAATTTCGCGTGTGATTTCGTGATTTTTCTGCATATCGCCGCTGCCGATAATCGAATAGAAGGGCGACGGGGAAATCATCGGATGATGAGTCATCGCAATAACGAACTGGTCGTTTTTATGAGCGTCCTCAAGCTGCTCCATAATCCACGCCATACACTCGTCGGAATAGCCCGAGCCGCGCTCGCCGTCAGGCTTATCGTTACAGTCGTCATTCAGCGCAAACAGACGGTAACCCGGCGCAAGCTGAACAACGTAGCAAAGGGACTCCCTGAAGGTTGCAATCGCCTCGCTCGGTCCGAAATCGTAGTACATATCCCACAAATCCTGCCTGTTTGCAACGGTGGGAACCTGAATTTCCTCGTCGCCGCAATAGCCCTTTGTGTAGCCCTCGGTGCGAAAATCGTGAGTTGCAGTGATAACGTAAATACGCTTGCCGCGCTTTTTAAGGTCGTACAGCATTTCAATAAATTCCTTGTGGGAATCAATTTCGCCGTCCTTGGTAGTGTCGCCCGCAAGCACGATAATATCCGTTGAATTATCCTCGCACAGAATGTCAAAGCCCGCTTTAATAACCAAATCGGAATCCTTGATTATTTTCTGGCTTTTGGACTCGGCGTTTTCATACGCCTTGCCCTCGGTGCCGCATTTTCTGGAATAATAATGCAGGTCCGTAATAAACTGAATTTTAAGCGGAGCGTTGTCTGCGCCGTAAATCCTGTTTGCCATATTTTCAACCCCTTAATATTAAAATATTATAACTATATTATTAATTATTTATTGTTTTTTGTCAATATTGTTTTGTTAATATGTTGACAAATAAAGTTATTTCAAGTAATATTTAAAATGGATTATTATAAAGCCTGTTTAAAGGGCTGGAAATCGGAGGAATATGCTTTGAACATTGATGAAAGCGTTCAGAAAATATTAAGAGTTGTGCTGCAGAAATGGAAGCTGCTTGTGGTTTTTGCCATCATCGGCGCAATTATTGCTTACGCATACACAAACCGCTTTACCACGCTTACCTATACATCCTCGGTTGAATTTCTTGCTTATGTTGACGACTCCAAGTCAGAACTGCAGGACAGCTCCTCAGCCGCTCAGGGTTCGCAGAACAACGAGCAGCAGCGTATAAGCCAGACAAGCAAAATGAACTACGCAATGAAAATGCTTAACACCTACATTGAGGTTTTCAGAACAACTGCGTTTAACGAAACCGTTTCCGCTTATCTGCTTGAAAACTACGGCGACAAAAGCTCCGCAGGCGCTATCAGAGGAAGCACAAGCATTGAGTCGATTGAGGAAACCCCGATGTTTAAGGTTAAGGTTACCACAACCGACCCAGAGCTCAGTTACCATATTGCGCAGTCGCTTTCCGTCTGCATTCCCGAGTCCATGTCAAACACAAACAAGGGATTAGTGCTTGCGTCCGTTGAGGACCCGCCGCTTAAAGCAGACAGCGCAGAGAGTATGGATTATCCCAAAAAATGTATTATCGGCGCGCTTGCGGGTATGATTCTTGCCGCAGCGTTTGTAATCATCAAGGATATGTTTGACATCAGAATCAAGAGCGGCGACGAGCTTTCCAAAAAGTACGACATTCCCGTACTCGGCACGGTTCCGTTTTTTGACGACGCCGCTTCAAAATCAAAAAAGGGGGGTAAATAATTATGGCAAAGAAAAACGAAAAAACCACACACGCCTCCCGCGTACTGCTTAAAGATATGCCCCTTACCTCCAGTCTTAAATTCAAGGCTGAGGAGGCTTATAAATCTATAAGAACAAACATTATGCTGTCCGTTATGAAAAAGGGCTGCAAAAAGGTTGTAATTTCCTCCTCCGCACCGGGCGAGGGTAAAACCACAACCACAATTAACCTTGCAATCTCCATTGCCGAGGCTGACCAAAAGGTGCTTCTTATCGACGGCGATTTAAGAAAGCCGAAAATCCACCACTATTTTTCAACACAGAATTCTCCCGGGCTTACAAACTATCTCGGCTCAATGGTAAGCAACAGCAAAAGGATGGACCTTAACAGCGTTATTTATCCGACCGAGGTTGCAAACCTTTCAATTTTGCCTTCAGGCTCAATCCCTCCGAACCCGTCGGAAATTCTCGGCTCGGACCCGATGAGAGATTTCCTTGAGGAGCTTGAGGATAAATATGATTACATTATTATCGACACCCCGCCGCTCAACGTTGTTTCCGACGCGCTGCCGCTGATTAAGGAAACCGACGGCGTTGTGCTGATTGTGCGTTCAAACGCTTCAACTTACCCCGAGCTTGACAAGGCGTTAACCTCGCTTGAATTTATCAATGCCAAAATACTCGGCTTTGTTGTCAACTTTGAGGAAGGCGAAGGTAAGCGTTATTACGGCGGCAGGTATTACGGAAGATATTACGGCAGGTATTACGGCAGATATTACAAGTACAAATACGGCTATAATTACGGCTATGATTACGGCTACGGCTATAGCTACGGTTCAAAGCCAAAGAAAAAATGATGCAAAATATGACAACGGGCGGTGAAAGCTATGGTAATTAACAATTTAATTGAAACACATTGCCATATTCTGCCCGGAATTGACGACGGCGCAAAGGACGTTGAAACCAGCTTGCAGATGGTTGCCGCGCTGAAGGCGCAGGGTGCTGAAAAAATAATTGCCACCTCGCATTATTACAGCGATTCCGTTTCACTTGAAAGTTTTGTTGCAAAGCGCGCCGCGGCTTACAATAAATTAAAAGCCGCCCTGCCCTATGACAGCCCGCAAATCCTGCTCGGCGCCGAGGTTTACATCAGCCAATACCTTATGAATAACGAGGATATTACCCCCGTTTGTATTCAGGGCACAAGGTATTTGCTGCTTGAACATCCCTTCGGGGACGAGTTTGACGATAAAACCCTTACCCGCATTGAGCGTCTTTCCTACGACTACAACGTTGTGCCGATTTTAGCGCATATCGAAAGGTATAAGGCGCTGATGGAAAGCAAGAAAAAGCTTGACCTTCTGCGCGAAATGGGTTGTCTTACTCAGGTTAACATCAGCAGCTTTGACAATTCCTCTATACTTGTTAAGCACAGGCTTTTCAAATACCTTGAAAGCGGCAGAATTGACCTTATCGGCTCTGACTGTCACAGTATGGGGCAGCGAAACCCGAGCTATGAGGCGGGCGCAAAAGCGATTGTTGATAAATGCGGCGAACGCACCCTGCGCAAATTAATTCAAAGGGCAAACAGTTTATTTGAATAAAAACAAAACGGTATCGGAAAAATCCGATACCGTTTTTTGTGTTCAGTTGTTATTTCAATGCAAGAGTTCAAAAACCAAGCCGCCGAGCTCGCGGGTATAAAAGGTAAGAAAAGTATAAAACGACGAGTGCGAGCATTTGGAGTGAAAGCTCAGCCCGACCTTGTCGCAAAGCAGCTTTGCGCGGTATTCGTGAAATTCGTTTGTAACAATCAGCACTTCCTTTGAAAGCCCCTGCGCCTCTATTATTGCCTTTGATAGCTCCAGATTTTCGCGCGTGTTGGTGGACTTGTCCTCCAAAAGCAGACGGCTTTCGTCAACGCCCATTTCCGTAAGCGTTTCAAACATACATTGCGCCTCGCTTATTCCCTCGTCAGCGCCCTGCCCGCCCGACAAAACCGCCTTGACCTCAGGGTTTTCACGCATATATTCCGCGGCAGCCGCACAGCGTTTATAAAGGTACTGGCTCGGACGCGTGCCGTTAACCTTACAGCCGAGAACAATAACCGTCTGCGCCTCGTCCGCCCGATAATTCGCATAGCGCGCCATATTTACGGAAAGCGGAATTGCGGCAATGAGCCCGAGGCAGAACAGCCCGATAATTATATATTTTGGAACGCACGGCAATTTGTCGTAAAACAGCCCAAACAGGATTAACACCCCTGAGCCGAAAGCGCCGACGGCGTTGCCGACGTTAAAAATGTGAGCGGCAAGCGGAGCAAGATACCACAGCAGAAGCCCTGCGCCGATTACTATAAACACAAATTTCAAAACAGCCCTTCTTTCCGTTTTACCGAAATTTTTAACTTTCAAACGCAAGGCAATCACCTCTTTGCGATTATTTTACCATAAAACGCCATTTCCGTAAAGGCGAAGAATATGCTATAATGGTTTAAATTACAAATAATAATATCAAAAGATGTCAACTTTTTCCTAAAACTGCGGACTACTTAATGAGTGCACTAAAAATTTGGGACTCCCAAGGGGGTGAGGGATATGAAAAAAAGCGATAAGGAAAAGGCTATAAGGGATAATTTTACACAGCTTTATTCCGATTTTCACAGTGCAATTTACAAATTTTGCCTTGCAAGGCTTAACGGCGATAGCGCTGCTGCCGAGGATGCAATGCAAAATGCCTTTATTGTGCTTTACAAGAAAATGCAAGGCGAAAAGGAAATAGAATTCCCAAGAGCTTTTTTATATCGCACTGCTGATAAGATGGTGCTTAAGGCACAATCGGAAAACAGCAAGCACCGCAAGCATAATATCTCTCTTGATGATTCAGACGAAGCCGCAGTTGATGAGCAGGAGAAGGTTTATAACGAGCTTGATTACTCGCTTTTGATAGCAAGAATTTCAAAAGGGCTGAATGAGGATGAAACAGAGCTTTTAAGACTGAAATACATATACGGACTGACCATTGACGAAACCGCCGCACAGCTTGGAATAAGCAAGCCCGCGGCTGCAAAACGGCTTCAAAGGCTGAGAGAAAAGATAAAAGAAAACTACGAGAAAGGGGTGTGTGAAAATGACGCTTAACGAACAGGCAATCTTAAAAATGCTTAATGACAGCAGCTTTTACGACGAGCTAACCGCGTATCTTAACGTGCTGATTGACGCAGAGCTTGAAAAGCCTGATTCACAAATGGACTGCAATCTGATAGAAGAATGCACAAATATTCTGCTTTCCGCTGAAAGCGGAGATAAAACCAACGCGGCAATTTTGATACCCTTTGTTTCAAGCGAAAGGCTTATAGATATGGCAAAATCAAAAACAGGCTTTGCCTCACTCAGCAAGGGCGCGCGCGCGGCAATCATCGCCGCTTCCGTTGCCGCGCTTACGCTGGGAAGCAATGCGGCAGTTGCCGCAACCACAGGAATTAACGTGCTTTCAAACCTCGGAACAGCGGTTTATGAAACGCTTGAGGACTGGGGCATTATCAAAAATGACCCTCCGCAGGAAACAGCTTATTTGAGCAACGTCACGAATGAGGGCGAAATCGGAGAAGCCGCGCCCGAGGAAACGGCAGAGAAAACTGCCGCAGAGGAAATTGCACCGCAGCCCGCGGCGGCAACCGTAAAAAGCAGCACCGAGGAAGGCGAAGCGGGCAATCCGGAGGAGAGCGCCCCCGTTGCGCTGCGACTGAGCTTTGCAGATGATTTCAAAACCCAATATTATTGGGGCGAAAGCCTCAACCTTAACGGCTTAACCGTTACGGCAGTATATAATGAAAACAAAACAAAAACCGTGCCCGTAAAGGACTGCACCGTTAGCGGCTACAATAAGGCGCTTGAGGGCACGCAAAAAATCCTTGTTGAATACAGGGGCGCAAAGGCAAGCTTTGAAATCACGCTTACCAAAACCACGGCGCGCGAGGAAAGATTTGTTACGGGAGTTGAGGGCACCCCGCCCACGAAGCAGGTTTACACCACCGAGGACACGACCTTGAGCCTCGCAGGCTTAAGCGTTCGACTGATTTATTCCGACGGCACGTATTCAAATTATCGCACCCATTCTGACGCCGTTATAAAAACCTACCCTGATTTCACAAAGTTGGGTGAACAGGAAATAACCCTGCGCATTTCAAACAAGGCAGATTTCACATACACAATTATCGTTACCGCTCCCGAGGAGGAAACGCCCGAAATCGGTATAACGGATATTTCCCTTGATTTTAATAATTACACCTTTGCATTAGATGAAAAACTTGATGATAATTTCAATATACGTGTAAACTATGAGGATGAAACGAGCGAGCTTTTAACCTACGGCGAACACAAAGACGAATTTGAGATTATAAACCTAAACACCTCCACTCTTTTATATACGCCAAGAACCTTTACCGTTGTGTATAAAGAGCATTCCGCCACGGCGCAATACACCGTTGTTGCCTCAAAGCTGACCGTTAAGAGCGCGACCATTACCGTGCCCGGCGCAATCTTCTCATCCCAAGGACCTAAATTCCTTTACTATAAAGGTGAGCCGTTCGGCTATGATGAGGGTTCTCGGTTTGAAAGCATACTTAACGAACTCGTATCTACTAATCAGTTTGACGGAAACAACCAGATTACGAAAGGTTCCAACTTTTCCGTAAAAGTTTCTTACCTTGAAAAATGGTCAACTAATGCGGTTTCAATAGGCTGTTATGATTTAGAATATGCAGGATATGACCCATATAAAGAAGGATATCAAACCATTGATATTTATACAAAGGACGGCATTTACCTGACCTCATACACAATTTTTGTTTATGGCGACGAGGGCTACGCGCCGCTCTCAAGGCTGCCATATGAAATTGAATACGGCAAGGAAAGCAAGTCAATGCCGCGCATACAGGGCTGGGCAAAATGTATGGGTGACGGTGAGCTTTCAAATGCATACGGAAACACAATGAACGCAACCCACAGATTTGTTAAGGAGCCCGGCGACCTTGGCAGGGTTAAATGCTATGCAGAGCTAACTGACGGCACACAATATCCCTACGCTCTGCCGCTTGTGAAGAAGATAACCGAATGTGAGTTTATCGGAGAGAATAATTTGCTTTATATCAAGCTTGAAGAGCTTGGTAATTACGATTTCGGCAACAGAAAATTTAAGATAACTTACTCCGATAACAGTTCAGAGGAAATATACCTTAACGATATGATAAGTGGCTGCTACTATCAAACCTCCCCAACAGGAACTTCAACCGAAATCTTAACAAGCAAATCACCGATAGGCAGCGTATTTGCCGATATTAGTTTCTCGCTTGACCACCGCTTATATTCGGGATGTGAGTTAATTAACAATCCGATTAAAGCTTATGTATATAGCAATGGATATGAAAACGCCATTCAGTTTATCTGCGAGGATGACGATATAAGTAAAGGTGCATATTATAAAACAAGTTTCACGGAATGGCAGTTTCTTTGGAATACGGAATTTTATCTTGTTGCATACAACAATAAAATTATGATTCCTTATGCTTACAATAACGTAACCATTGAAGGCGTTGAGTGGGGCACGGTCGGCGATTATACCGCAACAATCAAAACCACATATAACGGAATGGAATTCAGCTGCACGCAGGATATTCACATTGTTGATTAAACAAAAAAGGATTGAGAGGTTTTCTCTCAATCCTTTTGCTTTTTATTCATCACCGCGTGCGAGGTGCTTGAGGTGCACCATTTTTTCTGCCTTGCCGCTCATAATGAATTCAAGCAAATCGGCAACGCAGCCGTCGTTGCAGTGGCAGGCTTCGTATGAGCAAAGGTCGTGAATAGCCTTGGGCGCCTGCGCGGGACAAGCGGGAAGACCTACGGTCTGCAGCATATCCCAGTCGTTAAAATAATCGCCGATTGCGGCAACGTGGCTTTTTTCAATGCCCATTCTTTTGGCAAGCTCCATTATTGCCGTGCCCTTATGGGTGTCCTTGGCAAGCATTTCCATAGTCCAGAGCGACGACGCCATAAAGTTAACCTCGTTTTTAATGGGCGAACGGTCAATAAGGCGGCGAAGGGAGTTGATGTTGACGGGCAGACCCCAGAAAATAACCTTCATCCAGCCCTCGGTTGGAACATCATCAATTGATGTTACTTCATAATGAGCCTTGTCAATATTCATAGTCCATCTGCCCAAAAGACCCTGCTTAACGATGTAAACATAATCGTCAAAATAAATGCCGACGTCAAGGCTTTTAAAAGCTTCGTTATAGCTTTCCAAAACCTTGCGTACAAAATCCTGACCCTCCTTGCCGATGGTGGAGCGCCAGAGCATTTCGTTTTTGCCGAAATCGTAAAGCCCCGCGCCGTTAAGCACGATAGCGGGCTGGTTGGGCGTTACGCGGTCATAGTTTCTTTTAAGGCTTGAGGTCAGTCTGCCCGAAGCAAGCGTAAAATTGCCGCCCTTTTCGGTAAACTCCTTGATAGCGTCATAATTACGCTTCGGAAGCCTTCTTATTTTATTATTAAGCGTTCCGTCAATATCGGAAACCACAAGCCAGTTTTCAAAAGTATTGCTCATACTCATCCTCCTGTTTTGCTTTCAAGTTTATTCAAAAATGCCGTGAAATACTCAGGCAAGTCGCTTTCAAATTCAAGCCATAGCCCCGACCTTGGATGAACAAAGCCGATATGCTTGGCGTGCAGGCACTGGCCGTTAAGCCCCTTCTGAACTTTCTTGGGACCGTAAACCTCATCGCCCGCAACGGGATGGCCGATATACGCCATATGCACCCTTATCTGATGGGTGCGCCCCGTTTCAAGCGTGCAGCGGCAGTGCGTAAAATCGCCGTACCTTTTCAGCACCTTAACGTGCGTGGTGGCGTTTTTGGAATTCTTAAAGGTTACCGCCATCTTTTTCCTGTCCTTAGGATTTCTGCCGATGGGCTGTGAAACGGTAAACTCGTCCTCCTTAATGTTGCCGTGCACTACGCATTCGTAAGCACGTTCAAAGGAGTGCTCTTTGATTTGACGGGCAAGACCCGCGTGCGCCAAATCGTTTTTAGCAACAATTAACAGTCCCGAGGTGTCCTTGTCAATTCTGTGAACAATGCCGGGGCGCATAACCCCGTTAATTCCGCTGAGGGAATCGCCGCAGTGGTAAAGCAGGGCGTTAACAAGCGTGCCCGCATAATTGCCCGCTGCGGGATGAACAACCATACCCTTAGGCTTGTTTACCACAAGCAAATCATTGTCCTCATAAACAATATCAAGCGGGATGTTTTCGGGCTGCACCTCAAGCGGCTGAGCCTCGGGAACGATAATTACAACCCTGTCCCCCGCCTTGCATTTATAGTTTTTCGTTACCGCCTTGTCATTAACGGTTACCGCCCCGCTTTCAAGCAGCTTGGCGGCGGCTGAACGCGAAAAGCGTTCCGTTTTATCACTTATGAACTTATCAATACGGGTGCCGATTTCAGCCTCCTCAACGGGAAGAAAAACAGTGTTAACCATCGTTTTCCTCCGCGGGCTTTTCGTCCTTTTTAAAAATGTCAAGCACAAGGTATGCCATAAGTGAAATTGTGCCGAGGGTAACGGCGCTGTCCGCAATATTGAAGATTGCGAAATTAACAAAGGTGGGCTCAATAAAATCAACTACATAGCCGTAAAGCACGCGGTCAATCAGATTGCCGATACCCCCTGCAACGATAACCCCTATGCTCCAGTAAGCCCAGAGCGAAGGGAATTTGTTTTTAAACATCATAATAAGCGCGCCGACGCAAACAACGGTTGTCAGCACAACGAACACCCACCTTGCGCCGCCGAACATTGAAAACGCCATACCCTTATTTTCGGCATAGTTAAACTGCACCACGCCTTTAATAAAGGTTACGGGCTCATTGCCAAGGAGATATTTTTTTGCAAGAAATTTAGTAAACTGGTCAAACGCAACGATTAACGCAATCATAACGCCTGCCCAGATATGCTTCTTAAGGTGCAAAAAAATCATCTCCTTATCGTGTGATGTATGGGACGCCGAATCGGCGTCCCGTTATTGTTTTTATAACCCAAGCTCCTTCAGCACTGCGGCGCAGTCTGCGCAAAGGGTTGCGTGGCTTGCGTCACAGCCTACGGTGGTTGAGAATTTCCAGCAGCGCTCGCATTTTTCGCCCTGAGCAATCTCAACGGCAACGGTTAAACCGTCAACCTCGCCCTTGAAGCCCTGCGCCTCGTTAACAACCTCAACAGCGGAGGTAATGAAGATTTCAGGCAGCTCAGCCTCAACGGACTTTAAGAAATCGTAAAGCTCGCCGTCTGCGCCGAGAATAACCTTTGCCTCAAGCGACTTACCGATTTTCTTTTCATTTCTTGCAAGCTCAAGCGCCTTCTGAACGTCAACGCGAACGGCGTGAATTCTTGCCCATTTGTCCATAAATGCCTCGTCGGTTTCAATGAAATCGGCAGTCGGGATTTCGTTGAACAGCGGGGATTCGGTGTTTCTTGACTTATCGTGCGGCATAAAGCTCCAGATTTCATCCGCGGTAAACGCAAGAATGGGAGTTAACAGCAGGGTTAAGCTGTCAAGGATTTTGTAAAGCACGGTCTGCGCCGCACGGCGTGTTTTTGAGGTAGGCAGCGAGGTGTAAAGCCTATCCTTGAGCACGTCGAAATAGAAGTTACTCATATCAACAACGCAGAAGTTGTGGATTGAATGAGCAGCGGTGTGGTACTCGTAGGTTTCAAACGCTTCGCGCGCGATTGTAATAACCTCGTCGAGCTTCATAAGCGCATACTTGTCAAGCTCCTCAAGCTCGTCGTTTGAAAGCATATCCGTGTCAGGATTGAAATCATACAGATTGCCGAGGCAGAAGCGCGCGGTGTTTCTGATTTTTCTGTAATTATCCGAAAGCTGCTTCAGGATTTCGGGGCTGATACGAATATCGGCGTGGTAATCCGAAGAAGCAACCCAAAGGCGAAGAATATCTGCGCCGTACTGCTTGATAATATCCTGCGGCGCAATACCGTTGCCAAGGGATTTACTCATTTTTCTGCCCTCGCCGTCAACGGTCCAGCCGTGAGTAATAATCTGCCTGTACGGTGCGCCGACGCCTGCTGCAACAGCGGTTAACAGCGACGACTGGAACCAACCTCTGTACTGGTCCGCGCCCTCAAGATAAACGTCTGCGGGGCGGCGGAGGTAAGGCCTTTTTGCACACACAGCCTGATGGCTTGAGCCTGAGTCAAACCAAACGTCCATAATATCGGTTTCCTTTTCAAAACCGCTTGCCTTGCCGCAATGCGGGCAGGTAAAGCCGTCGGGCAGGAAGTATTCAGCCTCGTGAGCATACCACGCGTCCGAGCCCTCCTCGCCGAAAATGCGGGAAACCTTCATCATAACGTCGTTGTCAATAATTTCCCTGCCGCAGTCCTTGCAGTAAACAACAGGAATAGGAACGCCCCATTTTCTCTGGCGGGAAATGCACCAGTCGGCACGCTCACGAATCATTGACTGTAATCTGTCCTTACCCCACTCGGGGAACCACTTAACCTCCTCGGACGCCTCTACAGCCGCTTCCTTGAAATCGTCAACGGAGCAGAACCACTGAGAAGTAGCGCGGAAGATTACGGGCTTATGGCAACGCCAGCAGTGCGGGTACTGGTGGATAATTTTCTGAAGCGCAAACAGATTTCCCGTAGCCTCAAGATGCTCGGCAATCGGCTTGTTTGCGTCCTCGGTGGTAAGGCCTGCAAACTGACCCGCTTCCTCGGTAAGAACGCCGTTATTGTCAACGGGAACCACAACGGGAATTTCGGGGTAGTTTTTACATACAACAAAGTCCTCAACACCGTGGCCGGGAGCGGTATGAACGCAGCCCGTACCGCTTTCAAGAGTAACGTGGTCGCCCACGATAACAAGCGAGGTGCGGTCAATAAACGGATGAGCGCATTTCATATATTCAAGCTCGGAGCCGCGGATAATGCCGATAGTTTCGTAATCGGTTACGCCCTTTGCCTCAAATGCGGCGGGGCCCAAATCGGTTGCCATAACAAAATATTCGTCGCCGCTCTTAAAGAGAGAATACTCATAGTTAGGACCTACGCAGATTGCAACGTTTGCGGGCAGGGTCCAGGTTGTTGTTGTCCAGATAACGAAATAGGTTTTGCTTAAATCAGCGCCCATTGCGGTAAGCTTGCCCAAATCGTCGGTAACGTTAAACTTAACATAAATTGAATGGCAGGGATCCTCTGCATATTCGATTTCAGCCTCTGCAAGCGCGGTGTTGCAGTCGGCGCACCAGTAAACAGGCTTTAAGCCCTTGTAGATATAGCCCTTTGAAGCCATTGCGGCGAAAATCTTAATCTGCTCCTCCTCAAAATCCTTGGTAAGAGTGATATAGGGGTTATCCCATTCGCCGATTGCGCCGAGGCGCTTAAAGCTTTCGCGCTGAATGTCAACAAAGCCAAGCGCGGTTTCGCGGCAGATTTTACGCAACTCCAAATCGGAAATATTGCTTTCCGCAGTAATGTGGGCTTCCTTTCTTGCCTTGAGCTCCGTCGGCAGACCGTGAGTGTCCCAGCCGGGAACGTAGGGGGATTTAAAGCCCGTCATATTCTTGTATCTTACGATAAAATCTTTAAGCGTTTTGTTGAGCGCGTGCCCGATATGAATATCGCCGTTTGCGTACGGAGGTCCGTCGTGCAGAACGAAGAGGGGCTTGCCCTCATTATGCTCCATAAGCTTTTCGTACTGGGAATTATCATACCAGCCTTTAAGAATTTCCGGCTCTCTCTGCGGGAGAGAGGCGCGCATCGGAAATTCCGTTTTCATCATATTAAGTGTTTCTTTGTAATCCATTTTAATCCTCGCCTTATGTAAGTTTATAGTTTGTCAGATTTATTTCTTCTTTTTCTTGAAGAAGCCGCGGAATTTAAGGTCGTCGTCATCGTCGTCATCCTCGGGGGGAATAAGGCTGATAACCTCGTCCGTTCTCTCCGTTTCCGCCTTTACGTTAAAGAAGTTTTCAAAGGGAAGCTTTTCCTCCTCAACTTTCTCAAGCTCGGGCTCCTCGTCAATCTCTGCAATCGGCGCTTCGTCTGAAATCGGGGTAATCGTTTCCTGTGAAAAAGCGTTTACTGCAGAATCAACGTCAGCCTTTGTAAAGCGGATTTCCTCTGCTGCGGGAACCTCCTGCGCAGGTGCGGTTTCATCGCCGAAACGGATTTGCTCCTTAGGCGGCTCTTCCTCCTCAGCCTCCTGAGTTTCAGCGCTTTCTTCCTCAAAGCCGCCGTCCTCAAGCTCCTGCTCTGTCAGTTCAAAATCAGCGTCGCCCGCGATAACTATATCCGCCTCAGGTTCGTCGTCCTCAATCGGCTCAAAATCAGCCTCGCTTTCAGCGGCGTTTGCATCGTCAACAGCCTCAATAAACTCTGCAATCTCCTCCTCGGAAGAATTTGCAAGGCTGCCGAGCAAATCGTCAAGCTGTGCCTGCGCTTCGTCAATGCTCTGCGCGGTTTTGGCAATTGAAGCGTCCTCAGTGCCGTCCATCATCTGCTGCAGCTTTTCAAGCTGAGCGTTGTAAAGCGCAACAAGGCTTGCCTTGAACGCCGTGGATTCCTCTTTGAGCTTTGAAACAAGGCCTTCGTTGTATTCCCTTTCCTTGTTTGACTTGTCAACAAGCTCCTGAGTTTTTTCCTTAACCTCGGTAAGCAGCGCTGCCGCAGAGCTTTTTGCGGTGCTGAGAGTTTCGTCAGCCTTAGCCTCTGCGTTTTTAACGATTGCGTCCGCTTCCTCGGTTTTTTCCTTAGTTAAGCCCGAAGCAAATTCTCTTGCCTCGGAAATAATCTTTTCAGCCTTTTCCTTTGCCTCAAGCACGGTGCGCTGAACGGTCTGCGCGCTTTCCGCAAGCAGATTGTCAGCCTTTTCCTTTGCCTCGGATTTTACGGTGCTTGCCGCCTTCTGCGCGGTTAAAAGAGTTTCCTTAATGGAATCCTCCTCCGCTCTGTATTCCTCAATTTTTGCGGCAAGGATTTCCATTTTGCGATAGAGCTCCTTGTTCTCCTCAAAAACAGCCTCGTAGGACTGCGTAATTTCATCAATGAACGCATTTGTTTCATCAATGTCGTAGCCGTGAGATGAGGTTGAAAGTGTTTTTTCTTTAATCTGGTTCGGTGTAATCATAATTTATTCTCCCCTTAATTATTTAAAAGTTTGTAATCATTCCGCTGCTTTCAAGCTCATCTAACAAATCGCCCATAACGTCAACGTTGTACGGTGTAATGATATATGTGCTGTTTGCAACTCTTTTTATCTGCCCGTTGTTTGCGTAAGCAACGCCGCTGAGGAAATCCAGCAGACGACGGGCAATATCACGGTTTGTTTTTTCAAGGTTGAGAAGCACTGTTTTGCGGTCGTTAAGATTATCGGCAATTGACGCCGCTTCATCAAACCTTTCGGGATTGCAGATAACAACCTGAAGCTGAGCGGTTGTGTGAATGTTAACAACCTTATTGTCGTCCTTATCGGAAAGGCGTGAGCGATGAACGCGCTCCGTTTTTTCCTCCTTGGGCACTCTTATATTTCTTGCGGGCTTTTCCCTTCTCTCCCTGCTCGGAGCGGGTGACGGCATTGAATACCCGCCGTCGTTTTCATTATAGAAATCGTCAAAATCATCGTCATCGTCTTCACGAAGCACGTCGGTAAATTTTTCCCAAAAGTTCATTTCTTCTCCTCCTAAAAATATTTTCTTGCCCCGAATATTGCGGTGCCTACTCTTACTATATTTGAACCCTCGGCAATGGCGGCTTCGTAATCGCCGCTCATTCCCATAGAGAGTATTTTCATTTCAACATTGCTTATGCTGCTGCCTATACTGTCAAACGCCGCGCGTACCTCGGCAAAATAACGCCTTGCCTGCGCTTCGTCGCAAATCGGCGGTATGGTCATAAGCCCCTTAATTTTTATGCCCGGCAGCTCTGCGATTTCACACAGGGTTTCGTGAAGCTGCTCAATATAAATTCCGCTTTTACTTTCCTCCTTGCCGATATTAACCTCCGCAAGACAGCTTGCCGTAATGCCCTTTGCGGTGCACACCTTAGAGATTTCCTTCGCAAGCTTAACCGAGGAAACGGACTCAATCATATCAACCTCGCCCGCAATCTGTTTAACCTTATTAGTCTGCAGATGCCCGATGAGGTGGCGCTCAACGCCGTCAAGCTTTAACTCATCCCGCTTGCCGAGATATTCCTGAACCCTGTTTTCGCCGATTAAATCAGCCCCGAGTTCAAGCGCCCTGTTAATGTAAGGCGGCTCAACGGTTTTTGTTACGCACATCAGGCGTACGGAGTTTTCGTCCCTGCCTGCCTTAACTGCCGCCTCTTTAACCGAGGAGAGCACGCGCTTATAGTTTTCCTCAACCGATTTCAGCCTTGCTTCATCAAGTATATACTTTTCCATCGTGCAGCTCCTTTCCCTTAATAATTATTTCGTCATAAAGCTTTATGCCGCCGCTTTCCTCTGTTGAATAGTTTAGCACAACGTAATCCTTGCCTGTGTAAAGCACGTCGGCTTTGCGCCACTCAACCACGGAGGAAACGAGCGCGTAAACGCCCTTTTCGCCGTCCTTGATGTGAACGGCATTCGGCGAAACCTTAATGCCCGTATATTCCTTTGTTCTTATCTGGATGTTTTCAACCCTCATAGACGCGATATCGCTGTTCATATCGCTGCTTTTCAGAATAAGCACTGATTTGTCAGCCGAAAGGTCCGTATCGGCGCCGCTTACGATTTTGCAGGTTATTACCCTGTCCGTACCCTTTATTGCGACGTCAACCTTGTCGCCGTTTTTAAGCTCGGCAACGTCCTCCCTTTCAACAACCGCAAGCATATACCAGTCAAAGCTTGTTACAAGCTTGCCCATATCGTCGGTAGGAACGGCGTCCTTTGCGCCCTCAATATACCCTTCAAGCATTTCGGGGGTAATTTCCTCAACGTTCTTGAAGTCATACGCCTGTTCAAGTCCGTCCGTATAATCGGAGAAAATGCCCGAAGCGTCCGCGCTGATATAGCCGACGGGCTTACAGGAATTAATGTTGATTGCGTCCATCTCGGACGTTATTTCCGTTACGATGGAAGCAAAATCAATATCCTGCCCTATAAGCATTTGCCGCCTTGTAAATTTATCGTTAAGCTGTGAGGAATAATCCTTGCACTGCTGAAAATCCATTGCGGCGTTTGCGCGGATATAAGAATTGACGTTCTGCAGAATGTCCGCGTCAAGCGACTCAACGTCCGTAACCTGTCCCACCGCCTGACTTTCCATCTGCGCGTAGTAAGCAAGCTCCTGCTCAAGCTCAAGATACTCGGCGTAAGCCGCCGCATTTTCCGCACTGCCGAAAACCTTTGCAAGCTCGCCGCCGTTTTTAACCTTTTCCCCGTTTGAAACAGAGGGCACATTTACGCTGCCGCCCTGCGGGGAAACGATATGCTCGTCGCGCACAACAAGCGCGGTTGCCTCAACCTCCTCGTAAACGGTTGAAATCAGCGCGGTCTGGGTTTGCAGCCGCACGTTCATAACGCTGTAGCACTGCGAGCCGATATAAACCACAATCAGCACCAAAAAGAAAATGATTGCAAGACTCTGCTTTTGCGAGGCTGTAAGCTTATTAAGTTTTTTTGCTTTTTCCTTTTGCTCTTTAGCCATTTAAAAATTCCCTGCTGATTTTCTCCGCCTCATCCGCAAGCGCGTTTCCGAGTTCGTCCGCATAGAGCCACACAGCGCCCTGCCTGCGTTTAAACCAGGTTATCTGCCGCTTTGCGTAATGGCGGGTTTCCTGTTTCAGTTTATCAACCGCTTCGTCAAGCGACAAGCTGCCGTCAAAATACGGCGCAAGCTCCTTGTGCCCGATTGCCTGTGCGGCGGTGCCGAGGCGGTTTTGGTTTTCCCTTGCCTCGTCAAGCAGCCCGTTTTCAAGCATAATGTCAACCCGACGGTTAATGCGGTCGTAAAGAAGCGCCCTGTCCCTGTAACCGATTACGAAATACAGCACGTCGTAAGGGCTTTCCTCTTTTCTTGAATTAATGTTTTGCTGTGTTTTTGTTTCGCCCGAGGAATAATAAATTTCAAGCGCGCGGGCGACGCGGGTTTTGTTGTTTTTATGAATTTTGAGCGCTGCCTCACGGTCAACGGACAGCAGCTCCTCGTAAAGCTCCTCCCCGCTTTTTTCAAGCAAGCGGGTGCGAAGCTCTGCATCCGCCTTGGCGGGAGTAAAAATGATGTTATCAACAAGGCTGTCAATAAAAAGCCCCGTGCCGCCCGCAATAATCGGCAGCTTGCCGCGCGCGGTTATTTCATCAATTTTTTCCCTTGCCAAATCGCAGAAGTCCGAAACGGAATAGCTTTCGCTTTTATCAAGAAATTCAACAAGATGATGGGGCGCCGCCTCCAGCTCATCCTGCGTCGGCGCGGCGGTTGCAACGCTCATTCCTTTATACACCTGCATTGAGTCCGCCGAAATTATCTCGCCTGAAAGGCGGCGGGCAAGCTCAATCGCAAGTGCGGTTTTGCCGCTTGCAGTCGGCCCCGCAACAACGATTAATTTTGTTTTACTCATATTACTGAATTCTTCCGAATTGCTTTTCAAGCTCATATTTTGAAACCCTGACCATAACGGGTCTGCCGTGGGGGCAGTAACGGATGTCAGGCATTAAAAGCAGCTTTTTAACAAACATTTCCCTCTCCTGCGGGGAGGTGTAGTCCCCGCCCTTTACTGCCGCGCGGCAGGAGGCTGAATGGAAAATCCAGTCCATTTTATCAGGCTCAATGTCCGTTTTATGCTCAAGCAGCTTTCCTGCAATTTCAACGATTAAATCCTTAACGTCCGCACCGCCGAGCAGTGAGGGAATTTCACGCACGATAACCGTTGAATTGCCGAAATCCTCCGCCGCGAAGCCGCATTTTGCAAGCAGGGGAAGATTGTCAAGCACGCAGTCATACTCCTCCGCGGACAGCTTAACCGTTGCGGGAGAAAGAAGCACCTGCGAGGCAATGCCCTGCTCTGCCTCCGCCCTGAGCTTTTCAAAATTCATTCGCTCGTGCGCGGCGTGCTTGTCGATATAAAACAGGTCGTTTTTAATCTCAACGATTATGTAGGTGTTAAACGCCTCGCCTACGACTGTAAAATCGGGCGCCTCGTCCTTTTCCTCAATAACCTGCGGTTCGGGCTTTTCAGCCTTGCCGAGAACCATCGTTTCGGGGATTTGCTTTCGGTCGTCCTTAAAATTAATCGGCGCAACGATTTTATATTCGTCCTCCTGCGCGCCGTCAACCTTAATCGAGGTTTTGTCCCTGATAACAAAATCCTCGGGATTGCCGTAGCTGTCCTTCCTGACATGCTCCTGCGGCTTCGGCGCGGCTGCGCTCCAGCTGTTCTGCCGTTTAGGCTGTGGCGTAAAGCCGCCGAAATTTATTTTCATCTGCGAGGGCGGTTCCTGCTTAACGCCGAAATCAACCCTTGCGGTTTTCTGCTGTGCAGGCTTAAACCTGCCGCCGTCGTCCGCAAACAAGCCGTTTGCGTCCTTTACGGTGTTCTTTGTTTCAATGGCGGTTTTAACGCCGTAATATATCAAATCAAAAACAGGCTTTTCGTTAATGAAGCGAACCTCAATTTTAGCGGGGTGCACGTTAACGTCAACCAGCTTTGCATTCATTTCAATATTAAGCACGCAGGCGGGGAATTTGCCTACCATAATGGAATTCTTGTACGCCTGCTCCAGCGCCGCGCAAGCCGTTGCGCTTTTAACAAGCCTGCCGTTAATAAAGAAGAACTGCATTGCTCGGTTTTTACGCGCCTCGTGCGGTTTTGAGGCATAGCCCGTAAGCTTCATTCCGCCGTACTCATACTCAACGGGTAACAGCGAATTTGAAAAATCGCCGCCGAAGATGGAATAAACCGTGCTTTTTAAATCGCCGTTGCCCGCGGTAACAAGCACCTGCTTGCCCTCGCGGATAAAGCGAAACGAAATTTCGGGGTGGGAAAGCGCAATTCGGTCAACCACGCCCTGAACGGAATTGCCCTCGGTTACGTCTTTTTTGAGGAACTTCATTCGGGCGGGAACGTTGAAAAACAAATCGCGCACAACAATCGTGGTGCCGTTCGGGCAGCCCGCGGGGGAAAAATCCTTTTCCTCCCCTGCCGCAATTTCATAGCGCGTGCCCTCCGCCTCATCGGCGGTTTTTGTTAAAAGCTCAACCTTCGCCACCGCGGCGATTGACGCCATAGCCTCGCCCCTGAAGCCGAGAGTTGAAATCGCTTCCAAATCAGCGCTTGTTTCTATTTTAGACGTGGCGTGAGAAATAAAAACCTTTTTAACCTCCTGCCTCGGAATACCGCAGCCGTCGTCAGTTATGCGGATATAGGTGGTGCCGCCGTTTTTGATTTCAAGCGTGATGTGCTTTGCGCCCGCGTCTATTGAATTTTCAATCATTTCCTTAACAACGCTCATAGGGCGTTCAACAACCTCGCCCGCGGCAATAAGGCTGTAAACCTCCTTGGGCAGAATGTTAATTGTAGGCATTTTTTCTCACCTCCCTAACTTTAACATTTTTGCACAGCAAAAACATTTCATTCTATAACTCTTCCGCTTTTTTCTTTAAATCATAAAGCGTCTGCATAGCTTCAATCGGGGTTAAGGTGTTAACGTCCGTGGCTTTAAGGATTGACAGGATTTCCTCCCTGCCGTTTGCGGAAAAGTTGTACTGAATGTCAGCCTCCGTTTCCTCCTCAAGCACGGAATTCTCCGCCTTAAACTCAATTTCAACCTTGTTTTTCTCAAGCTCTTTTAAAATAACCTTTGCCCTTTTAACAACGGAATCGGGAACGCCCGCAAGCTTCGCAACCTCTATGCCGAAGCTTTCGTCCGCGCCGCCGCGCACAATCCTGCGCAGGAAGGTTATATCGTCGCCGCGCTTTTTAACGGCGATTGAATAGTTCTTAACGCCGTCCAGCGTGCCCTCCATTGCGGTAAGCTCGTGATAATGAGTTGCAAAGAGCGCCTTTGCGCCGAGCGTTTTCTTTTTGCACACGTACTCAAGCACCGCGCGGGCAATGCTCATACCGTCATAGGTTGAGGTGCCCCTGCCGATTTCGTCAAGAATAATCAGGCTGTTTGCGGTTGCGTTTTTGAGTATTGACGAAACCTCGTTCATTTCAACCATAAAGGTTGACTGACCCGTTGCCAAATCGTCCGAAGCGCCGACGCGGGTAAAGATTGCGTCCGCAACGCCGATGCTTGCCGTCCTTGCAGGAACGAAGGAGCCGATTTGCGCAAGCAGAACAATAAGCGCAATCTGGCGCATATAGGTTGACTTACCCGCCATATTCGGACCCGTGATGATTGAACAGCGGTTTTCGTTCATATCAAGCAGGGTGTCGTTAGGAACAAAAATAGAATCTTCAAGCAGGGCTTCAACAACGGGGTGTCTGCCCTCCTTAATATCAATAACGCCGCTTGTGTTAAGCTGAGGGCAGGCGTAATTGTTGTTAACCGCAACCTCGGCAAGACTTGCAAGCACGTCAAGCACCGCAAGCGCCTTGGCGGTTTTCTGAATTCGTGAAGCCTCTGCGGAAATGCTGTCGCGCACGGAGCAGAACACCTCGTACTCAAGAGCAATCACTCTGTCCTTAGCGCCGAGGATTTTGCCCTCCAAATCCTTTAACTCCTGAGTTATATATCTTTCGCAATTAGTAAGCGTTTGTTTTCTTATGTAAGTTTCGGGAACCAAATCCTTGTAGGAATTAGTAACCTCAATATAGTAGCCGAAAACGCGGTTGTAGCCGATTTTCAGCTTGGGAATACCCGTTTCCTCTTTCTGCCTTGCTTCAATTGAGGCAATAATATCCGCGCCGTCCTCCATAATCGAGCGAAGCTCGTCAATTTCGGCGTTATAGCCCTGCCTTATCATTCCGCCCTCGCGGAGTGAGAACGGCGGCTCGTCAACAATCGCCCTGCCGATTAAATCGGCAACGTCGTCAAGCAAATCAATGGAGGAATAAACGTCCTTCAGCATAGCCGAGGAGCAGGCTGAAAGCTGCGCCTTGATTTCAGGCAGCTTCAAAACGGTTGCCTCAAGCGATTTCAGCTCCTTGGCGTTTGCGGTTGAATAAGCAATTCTTGAAAGCAGTCGTTCAATATCGCTAACGCCCGTCAGCGCTCTGCGCAGATTGTCGCGCAGCTCGGGGTTATCCGCAAGCTCGCCTACGGAATTCTGCCTTTTACTGATTTGTGAAACGGACATCAGCGGTCTTTCAAGCCACGCCCTTATCATTCGCTTACCCGGGGCGGTTTTGGTTTTATCAATAACCCAGAGCAGCGAATGCTTTTTATTGCCCGTCATCATAGACTGGGTAAGCTCAAGATTGCGCCTTGCGCTCATATCGAGCTTCATATACTCCCCGTTTTCAAAGAAATCAATTTCCGACGGGGCTTCAAGCTTTTCCTTTTTCTGCACGGTGCGCAGGTAATCAATAACCGCGCCAAGCGCGCCGACAACGCTTTTGCTGTTGCCAAGTGAAAGCTTGTCAATTTCCTCTCTTGCAAGGGTTTCAACAATTAAATCCGTTGCGGCTTTGAACTCAAATTTATCGTCGTCAAGAAGCTGCAGCTCTGCGTTGAGCCTTGCCTTTGTAAATTTTGCAACCTGCGTAAAATCAAGCGCGCCTGAATTAACAATAATTTCGCGGGGCTGATAGGTGGAAAGCTGATTAATAATTTCCTCCTGCGAGCTGTCCTTAACCGCAGTCAGATAAAACTGCGACGTGGAAATGTCCGCAAAGCAAAGCCCCGTTTCGTTTTCAAGCTTGCAGATTGCGCAAAGGTAGTTGTTAACGGCGTCGTCCAGCATACTGCCCTCAATAACCGTGCCGGGCGTTATTATGCGCACAACGTCGCGCTTAACAAGCCCCTTTACAAGCTTCGGGTCCTCAAGCTGTTCGCATATGGCAACCTTGTAGCCGCGGTTAACAAGGCGGGCAATATAGCTGTCTGCCGAATGGAACGGCACGCCGCACATCGGCGCGCGCTCCTCCTGACCGCAGTCGCGCCCTGTAAGAACCAAATCGAGCTCCTCCGAGGCAACCTTTGCGTCGTCAAAAAACATTTCGTAAAAATCGCCGAGCCTGAAGAAAAGCAGCATATCGGGATATTTACTTTTGATGTCAAAATACTGCTGCATCATCGGGGAAATCTGGTTATCCTTTTTTGCCATCGCTTTTCTCTCCTTTCTCGGTAATCACAATTTGCAAAGCAAATTATTTCATTGCGCGTCAGCGCTTAGTGGCAGCCGCCGCAGGTTGAGCAGTCGTGAGTGCAGTTTGGCGCAGGCTCGCAGGTTTCGGGGTCCTGACCGTCCATAAAGAGCGAAATCATCTGGCTGATGTACTGCGCCATTTCCTCCATAGCGGAAGCGGCTGCGGAATAAGCCTCCATATTTTCGTTCTTCATAATTGCCTCATAGGTTTGCTGATAATCCTTCTGAAGCTGTTCAATTCTTTCCTTATCAGCCTCGTCGGCTTTGCCTGCCTCCTGCTGATATTTAAGCGTAATGAGCTGAAGCTCCTGCATCTGCTGCTGAAGCGCCTCGTCAGCGTCATTCTTTGCCGCGGCGCTCTGAATAGCCTCAAAGCGAGCGTCCTTTTGAATTTCTTTTCCAAGTTCACGAAGTGCACTTTCCAAACTCATAGTTTTTAATTCCTTTCAATTAATTCGCCTTTTAAAACGTAAGTCAAAGGCTCTGTTACTTTAATTGTCTGAAAGCTGCCGATTAAACTTTCGTCGCCCTCAAACTCTATAATCAAATTTCCGTCCGTTCTGGCGGAAAAGTAATTATCGCCTAATTTGCCCCTGCCCGTAACAAAGCATTTGAACACACAGCCCGCATATTTCTGCAGATTTTCAGCAGAGATTCTTTCCTGCAGGGCAATAAGCTCGCCAATCCACTTTGCTTTTTCCTCATACGGCACGGGGTCGTCCATCTCCGCCGCGGGCGTTCCCCTGCGCGGGGAATAAATAAACGTAAACAGCGAGGTAAATTTTACCTCCTCAACAAGCGAAAGCGTTTCGCAAAACTCCTCGTAGATTTCGCCGGGGAAGCCGACAATAATGTCCGAGGTAAGAGAAAGCTCGTCGCCCATAAGCCGCTTTGCGTAGTTAATTCTGTCAAGATACTGCTCGCGGGTGTAGCCCCTGTTCATCGCTTTAAGCACTCGGCTGCTGCCGCACTGAAACGGCAGGTGCAGGTGCTTTGCAACCTTGTCGCAGGACGCCATAACCTCCAGCAATTCGTTCGTGCAGTCTTTGGGGTGGCTTGTCATAAAACGAATTCTGAAATCGCCGTCAAGCGCCGCAATCCTTCTCAGCAGCTCGGCAAAGGTTACGCGCGGTTCCAAATCCTTGCCGTAGGAATTAACGTTCTGCCCGAGCAGCGTAATTTCCTTGTAGCCCTGCGCTATAAGCTCCCTTGCCTCGTCAATGATAACCTGCGCTTCCCTGCTGCGTTCCCTGCCGCGAACGTAGGGCACTATACAGTAGGTGCAGAAATTGTTGCAGCCGTACATAATCGGTAGCCACGCCTTGCGGTCATTATCTCTGAGAACGGGCACGCCCTCGGCAATAACGCCGTCCATATCAGGCAGTTCAAACACACGCTTTTTTCTTGTAAGCGCGGCGTAAAGAAGCTCAGGCAGCTTGTAAACAACGTGCGTGCCGAACACCAAATCAACAAACGGAAAGCTTTGCTTAATTCTGTCTGCAATATGCTGTTGCTGCATCATACAGCCACAGCAGGCAATGATTACGTCGGGGTTTTGCCTTTTGTAAGATTTCAGCGCGCCGACGTTGCCGAACACTCTGTCCTCCGCGTGCTCTCGCACGGCGCAGGTGTTAAAGATAATCAGCTTTGCCTGTTCGCGTTCCTCTGTAAAGCCGTAGCCCATTTCGGCAAGCATACCCTTAATATGTTCGCTGTCCGCAACGTTTTGCTGGCAGCCGTAGGTTACAACGCAGGCGAGGGGCTTGCCCTCATAGCGTTTTGAGATGACGGAAAAAACCTTTTCGCAAAACGCCTGCTGCTCCTGAATTTCCGCTTCGCTTACTACTGATGTTTTGCGCATTTTTCCGCACCTCCTTTTTGCCGAAATTACACTACCCCATAATCTCTTTAATTATATCAAAACGGGGTGCTTTATTCAATAAATAAATTATAAATTATTAAATATTTTAATAAATATATAATAATGGAACTTGGCAGTGTTTAACAAATATGCAGACTGCACAAATATATTGCTGCACCGCTATTGCATTAGCCCTGCTTTTTTGATAAAATAACTAAAAGAACACATTATACGAGGTGTAACAAATGCTTAAACAAAGAGGTGCGGGAGTGCTTTTCCACATCAGCTCAATGCCCGGCGAATACGGCATAGGAGTTTTCGGAAACGAAGCACGGCACTTTGTAGATAAAATCAGCGATATGGGCTTTACCTACTGGCAGGTTTTGCCCTTTAACCCGATAGACAGCGCCAACAGCCCCTACTGCTCCCCGTCTGCGTTTGCGGGCAATTATCTTTTCATCAACCCGCGCGGGCTTGTTGAAATGGGGCTTGCAACCGAGGATGAGGCACGCGAAAATGTTTACCACGGCTCGCCCTACACTGCGGATTACGAATTTGCCGCGGAAAAGAGGCTTGCCCTTTTAAAGAGCGCCTTTTTGCGCATTGACGAAAGAATTGCGCAGGAAATCAAGGACTTTGAGCTTGACAATCCGTGGCTGACGGACTACGCCGTTTATATGGCGGCAAAGGAGGAAAACGGCGGTAAGCCGTGGTGGGAGTGGAAACCCGAGCACTCGCATTACTACACCTGCATTAAGGATATTTTTTCCTTTGAGGAAAAGGCGGCGTTCTGGAAATTCGTGCAGTTCATATTCTTCAAACAGTGGTTTGACCTCAAAGCTTACGCAAACAAAAAGGGCGTAGCAATCATAGGCGATATGCCGATTTACGTTGCGATGGACAGCGTTGACGTCTGGTCCAACCTGCCTCTGTTTGAGATTGACCCGAAAACCCTGCGCGCAAAAAAGGTTGCGGGGGTTCCGCCCGATTATTTCAGCGAGGACGGTCAGCTGTGGGGCAACCCGATTTACAGTTGGAAAACGATGAAAAAGGAGGGCTACCAGTGGTGGCTGTCCAGAATAGGCACCGCGCTTAAAACCTACGACGTGGTACGCATTGACCATTTCCGCGCGTTCGCAAGCTACTGGGAAATTCCCGCCGAGTCCGAAACCGCCAAGGTGGGCGAATGGAAAAAGGGACCCGGTATGGATTTGTTTAACGCCGTGTTTGAAAAATACCCCGAAGCCCCGATTATTGCAGAGGATTTGGGCATTTTCGGCGAGGACGTTGTTAAGCTGCTTAAAGACAGCGGCTTCCCCGGTATGAAGGTCGTTCAGTTCGGCTTTGACCCGAATTCAGACTCAAGCCATATGCCGCACAACGCCGTGCCTAACAGCATTAATTACGTCGGCACGCACGACAATAACACGCTGCTCGGCTGGCTGTGGGAGGCAAGCGAGGCGGAGCGCCGCTTTGCGCTTGATTACGTCGGCTTCGCAGGCGACAACTGGGGCGAGGGCGGATACCGCAGCGCAAGCTGCCGCAAGATTATTGAATGTGTTTGGCGCAGCGCCTCCAACGTGGCAATAATCGCGCTTCAGGATATGTGCGGCTTCGGCGCGGACGCAAGAATGAACATCCCCGGCGTGCCCGATTCCAACTGGCGCTTCCGTACAACGATGGATACCATTGATAATATTGACGCCGATTACTTTAAAAAGTTAAACGCCACGTTCAGAAGAATGTACAGCGCATTTGAGAAATAAATTTCTCAAACGCTAAATCGTGCTTTGCACGACTGAATTTAGCTTTTTGTGTCAACAAAAAAACTCCTGCATAGAATGTTATGAATGAAAATTCAAATATTCTGTAAAGGAGTTTTTTTATGCCCGATAATTCAATTATTGAAGCTGCCGACTGCCGCATTAAAGAGGCTGTTTGCATTGACACCAAGCGGATTTACGACAGCTGCGTTTCAAAGGACTGCCTTGAAAATCTGCGCGCGGTATTTTCCGAGGAGGACCAGGCAACCATTGACGCCGCGCAGACAATCAAGTGCAAAAGCTGCGAGGTTTCGGCGGTAGCAATCGACGTTGAGGAAGTGCCTTTTAACAGGGGTTATTACGGCGTTGACATTACCTATTATTTTACCCTCGGTTTTGATACTTACTCCGCGCCCTGCACCACTCCAGAGCAGGTGGAAGGCTATGCCTCCTTCACTAAAAAATGTATTCTTTACGGCTCTGACGGGGACGTTAAGGTGTTTACGTCAAGCCCTGCCGCAGACGAGCTTGAATGCCCGATTGCGCCGCAGTACACCAACCCGACTGCCAAGGTACAGACGGTTGACCCGATTGTGCTTGACACAGACGTTGTTAACGCCTGCAACACAAACATTACCGTTAACACAAACTTCCCGAACAGCGTTTTCGCGGGCGAAGCCGTACCGAAAATTGCCGAAAATGCGCAGAAGGCTGTGTTTGTAACCCTTGGGCTTTTCAGCATTATTCAGATGGAAAGAGACGTTCAGCTTCTTATTCCCGCATACGATTACTGCATTCCCGAAAGAGAGTGCCGCTGCGACAATCAGAGCCCGTGCGAAGCCTTCAGAAGCATTGATTTTCCCGTTAACGAGTTCTTCCCCGTTGAGAGAAGCAATAACGACTCCTGCTGTGAAAGCAACGGCTAAATCGGAGCGGAGCTACCCGATAATTCCGAATTTCGCATTCCGAATTCCGCATTAAAAAAGCACCCTCTCGGGTGCTTTTTTTACAGCTTTTCAAGCTTTGCAAAATTTGCCATAATCTTTTTTGTGCCCGCGCGGTCAAACGCGATTTCAAGCAGCATATCGCCGCCCATTGCCGTAGCGCTTAAAATAACGCCCGTGCCGAAGGTTTTGTGGCGCACGGTGTCGCCCACGGCGTAACTGCCGCCGCTTGATTTCTGCGCCTGAACCTGCCCGAATTTGTGCGCGCCGCTCGAGCTTTGAAGCGAGCCGAAACCCGCGCCGCTGCTTGTGTTGAAGCCCGCGCTGCCCCTTGTAAACGCACCGCGCGGAGTAAACTCCTCAACGGTAATATCGTCCGTTACGCTAAGCGGAATTTCACGCAGGAAGCGGGACGCCATATTGCGGTTCGTTGTGCCGTAAAGCATACGGCGGCGGGAGTTAAGAAGGTAAAGCTTTTCCTTTGCCCTTGTAATACCCACATAGGCAAGGCGGCGTTCCTCCTCCAAATCCTCATCGCTGTACATAGACTGATTGCCGGGGAAAATCCCCTCCTCCATACCGGGAATGAAAACAATCGGGAATTCAAGCCCCTTTGCAGAGTGAAGCGTCATAAGCACAACGCAGTCCTCATCCTCGTTGTACGAATCAATGTCCGCAACAAGCGCAACGTCCTCAAGAAAGGCGGAAAGGTTAAACTCCTCGTCCTCCTCCTGATATTTTATAAACATTGAGGAAAGCTCCTGAATATTGTTTTTTCTGTCGTCCGCGGATTCGGGGTCTTCGTCAAG
>CADBUK010000007.1 GCA_902797915.1 Oscillospiraceae bacterium | reverse complement strand
TCAAGCTCGTCGGGGTTGATAATACCGCAGCGGCGAAGCGCAATTCGGGTCTGCTTTTCAAGGAATTCCTTATCCTCATCGGAAACAAGGAGGTCCCTGATTTGCGCTTCATCGCCCGTCTGAGCATAGGCGGCGATTTTCTTTGCGTCGTCAGCCGTTACCTTAACAAGCCTTTTAACAGAGCCGTCATCGGAATAAACGTCAACAATCGGCTCAAGATAGCACATTCCTATACAACCGGCGATGGAAAGCTCCGCGCCGTTTAAATTCTCTTTAAGCAGAGCCTGCCTAACCTTTTCGGCGCCTGCCGCAATACCGCAGGAGCCCTGTCCAACAACAATACGCATCATTCGGCCTCCCTTAATTCTCGTAATATTTTTCTTGCCTTATCGGGTGTAAGAGAACCGTAGGTGTCCTCATTAATCATCATTACGGGCGACAATGAGCAGCAGCCGAGGCACGCAACGCATTCAAGCGAAAACAAGCCGTCCTCCGTTGTTTCACCGTCGTCAATACCGAGTTCGTCCTTAATGGTTTGCAGAATAAGCTCGCTTGAATTTACGTGGCAAGCCGTGCCCTGACAAAGCATAATAAGATACTTGCCGACGGGAGTAAGGCGAAACTGGGTGTAAAATGTGGCAACGCCCATAATTTCACTTTCAGCAATACCCGTTCTTCTGCTGATTTCAATTATTGCTTCCTTTGGAAGATAACCGTAAATCTCCTGCGTTTTCTGCAAAATAGTGATAAGAGAACCCTTAACCGCCGCAAGCTCGTCAAGCACACCGCTGATGAGCGAAAGATTAATTTTCTGTTCCATACACTTCCTCCTTAAAATTACTGATTATATAATACTAAATTTACAGAAAACATTCAAGGTATAAAGTAAAAATAGTATAGGTTACTCTGTTTGCCGAGTTGAAGAGTTTCGTGCAGATGGAGAGATTCCCGCTCTTTATCGAACAGTCCACAATTACAGTGGGTTATTTAATATTAGCTAAAACTACGCTGTTTCATAGCTCCTAAGCGCCCTGCGGCGCTTAGAGAGATTCCCGCTCTTTATCGAAAGGTTCACTGCACCTTTCTCCCAAAAATGCGATGCATTTTTGGAAACTCGCTTCGAATCTCTCTACAAAAAAACAATAGGAAGTGCATAAGCACTTCCTATTGTTTTGGCGCAGATGGAGAGATTCGAACTCTCGCGGCGGTTACCCACCCTACGCCCTTAGCAGGGGCGCCTCGTCACCAGCTTGAGTACATCTGCAAACTAAGCAGAGCAAGACAGAATCAAACACGGTTTAAAATGGCTGATTCGATTTATCTCTGCGTTATAAATACTCGGAATGCGCAAGCATTCCTACGTTTTCTGCCTTAATCTAAACCAAATCAGCTCATTTTAAACTGCAATGCACCTAAAATGCTTGGAGTTAAGATGAAATTTGGCTTTTGAATTAGCAGCTTTGCTGGCGCAAAGCAAGAATGAAAACGACGAATTTCGCTTAAATACTGCATTTTAGGCGTATTTGATTCTATCTTGCTCTGCTTAAAACATCTCTGTCAAGTTTATACACCGAACGGTGCTTTAATAATATAACAAAATCCAAATAAAAAGTCAACCCAAAATAATTTATAAATTCAAAACATAATATATTTTGGGTGAGATTATGAGTAAAAAGCTGTTTAAGTATGAGGTTATAGGGTTTGTTTTTACAAGCATTACGGGAACCGTGGCGCATTTTCTTTACGAGCTGAGCGGCTGCAATACGGTTGTGGGGCTGTTCTGCCCCGTAAACGAAAGCGTTTGGGAGCACTTAAAGCTGCTGTTTTTCCCATATATGCTTTACGCGGTGTTTGAATATTTTATGCTGAAAAAGCCCAAAGGATTTTTCTTTTCAAAGCTCAACGGAATAATTACGGGTATGCTGACAACCGTTGCGATTTACTACATATACAACGGCGCAGTAGGAAAAAGCCCCGATTTACTTAACATTGTTTCGTTTTTTATCGGCGTGGCGGCAGCTTATTTTGTAAGCTACACGCTGATAAAAAATGAAAAGGAAGCCTCCAAAACGGGCGAAATAATCAGCGTAATTCTGATTATCGCGCTTGGTGCTTCCTTTATTCTGTTTACACTGTATCCGCCGTTTATTCCTCTGTTTGAAGACCCGCGCTATGCAGTTTTCGGGAGATAAAAACAAATGCTTCTTTAATGCCCTTGCCGACGTCCTCGGGACAATGAGCGTCGGAGCCCGTTGAAAAACGCGCGCCCTCAGCAAGCGCGGCGCTGAAAAACGCCTCGTTAATGCCGATTTGCCTGCCGCGAGTAGTGTTCATTTCAATCATAACGTTGTTTTTAACAGCGTTTTCAGCAAGGCTGTGATAGGTTTCCGTCAGGTCATAATCGGGGTAAAGCCCGTGACAGCGGATTAAATCGGGATGCGCAATAATATCGAAAATGCCGCTTTCAATCAGTGAATTTTCCATTTCAAAATAGCGCTTATAAATATGGTTATAATCCTTATTTTTCCACTGATATTTGCGTTGATTAAACGTCCAGTTATCAACCCAGTGAACCGAGCCGAGAACGTAATCAAGGAAGCCGTCCAAAACAAGATTTCTTATTTCGTCCGCGTGCTGTTCAAACCAACAGACCTCAAGCCCGAAATTAACTTTAATCGGGTATTCCCTGCCCCTGATTTCATTTATAAGAGCGCGGTATTCCTCAAACGTGTGGGCTGAATTTTCCTTGCCCCTGAACCAGTTTTCCTGATAACTGCTGTACTCCCTTGCCTCTTTAAAGCAGGGATGAAACTCCTTAATTCTGATTGAGTGTTCAAGCAAATTAATTTCAGACAAATTCATTTTTACCGCCTGATTGATAAAGCGCTCAATCCACTGAACAGTATAAGGTCCGCGCTCAATGTGGATATGCAAATCCTTTAATTCATTCATAAATAATACCAAAACGGGAGGGTATAATTACCCTCCCCACTTTTTTAATTTAGAACTTATTGTGGCCGTGCTTGAAGCGCTTTGCGCCGCCCTCACGGAAGGCGTCAATGCCGCCCGCCTCATCATAGAGCTTGGCAGCCTCAAGGCAAATATCAAGCGAAAGGTTAATGCACTCCTCGCTCATATTGTCAGGCGTGTCAAGACGGGTATGATAATAGGTTTTCGGGTCATGGTTAACAGCGCAGAAGCCTGACGCTAACAGACCGTTTCTGCTGAAGCTTTCGGAGTCTATAGCGCCCGGATAAAGCTCGGTTTCGGGCATTTCAATTCCGCAGTTTACGCCTGCCTGATAGATAAGCTCGGAAACTGCGTTTGAGTTTTTCTGCGTGCCCGTGCAGCCGTTGGTATAAATCTGAAGCTGCTCAACCTCGCGCATTGTGTCAAGCGCGATAAATACGGTTTCAACGTCAGATAAATCGTCCTTATGAGCCTTTGCATAAGCAGCGGAGCCGCGGATACCCGCTTCCTCCGAGCCTGCAAGAAAGCAGCAAACCTCGGTATTTTCAAAACGGAAATCATTGTCAGCCATTTCCTTTAAAACGCCCATTGCAACATAGTCTGCAGTAAGGTTATCGTTAGCGCCGTCAACAATAACCTTCCAGTTAATGAAGAATAGAATTGCAATAAAGAACGGAATGAGAATAAGCTGAATAATGCCTGTAATAAGCCAGAAAACGTTTGTGTAGGTATTGCCCGCAAACACCGAAATAAGCCAGATAAGGTCAAACACGGTTACGAAAAGCAGACCGCCGATTGAACCTGCCATAACGGGTGCAAGGCTTTTTAAACCGCCGTGGAGTGAATAAGTCCACTCCCACACAGCGTCGGTGTGTCCGCCGAAGATAATTCTTCTTTTAAGCTCGCCGCTCGGCTTGCGGAAAGCCATTACGTTGCGTGACGTTCTTTTCGGGAACAGGAAATCAACGTAAGGCTTATAAAGCAGAAACTGGAAAAGAAGACAGGAGGTTGCGAGCAGAGTAAGAACAACCGCAATTACGGGAAGAGCATAACCCGTTGCAACCTTTTTATAACAAAGCCAGTAGAGAATTACGGAGATAATTCCGATAATACCTGCAGGGGGAATCCACCCGAAAAATGACGCGGGATGAACGGGAAAATCCTCCATATCAACGCGGTCAGCCCATTTTTCAAGCTCGCCTTTCAGGTATTTCTGAGCCTTTCTTTCACTATGGCTGCCAGGTGAACGTTCCTTAAAGTTTTCGCAAACATAGCGAATACCGCTCAGCATATATTTTTGTGTGTCGGCAGAAGCGCCCTTTGACAATTTCACAAAAACATCTCCTTTCAAACTTGATTTTTAACAGAAATATTATATAGCATAAGCCAACATATTTCAATGTTATCTTTATACATATTTATATAAATAATTTTGTGCATAAAGTAAAGGAGGGTTTAAACCCTCCCTTAAACTAAGGCTTTATCAGGTTTACCTGCTCAAGCGGAGTTAAGCCGAGTTCTGCAAGATACGCCCGCATTTCAGCAAAAACATCCTGCATTAAAAACAAATCGCGCCAGTGAGCGTCAAGCCCGATAACAACGTCGTTTCCGACCTCGGCGGCAATCTGCCAGAAATCCCTGTTAGGATAATTGCGCTTATCAATGAAGCCGTACATATTGAATTCAAGCGGATAACCAAGCTCCTTAATGCGAGTGCAAAGCCTGTACATCTGCTGCTGATAATATTCCCTGCTGCCGACGTAGTTAATCAAATCAGGATGCGCAAGGTAAGAAAACTTGCCCGTTTCGAGCCCTTCAATAACCTGCGATACATACTGATTTAAAAACGAATCGTCATCGGTTTTCGAGCCGCAGTAAAATGTGCCCTGCTCAAACTCATTAAGCGTGAAATGCTGGCCGAGAATAAGATAATCAATATCAAACGATTTAAGAAACTCAAGCTCATTCTCAAACAAATCGGGGTAATACTCAAGCTCAAAGCCGAGTTTAATCTTTATTTTTCCCTCATACTTCTTGCGAAGGGCGTTTATTGAATTTACATAATCCTGAATAAGCTCGGGCTTCATTCTGAAGCTTGAATAATAGTTCAGCCCCTCAGGAAACAGCATCGGCGCGTGGTCCGAAAAACCGATTTCATCAAACCCGCCCTCTATAGCCGCAGTAACAAAATCCTCGTCCGCACCCTCTGCGTGCCCGCAGCGTGCGGTATGTGTGTGATAATTCTTCATAACAACACTATTCTAACATATTTTTTATTTTTTTCAACATACTTTTTACTTGACATTGCGCAAACAATCCCGTATAATACCATTTGCACACAGTTGAAAGTAATGGCCCGGTAGTTCAGCTGGTTAGAACGCCTGCCTGTCACGCAGGAGGTCGACGGTTCAAGTCCGTTCCGGGTCGCCATATATAAGCTGATATG
>CADBUK010000006.1 GCA_902797915.1 Oscillospiraceae bacterium | reverse complement strand
AACGAAAAGCGCCAGTTAAAACCGCGTCCCGCTGAGGATGAGGAATAATTTTTAAGGCTTAACAAAAGTTAAGTTTTCCTAACTTATTTTGCACTTGAAATTATTTGATTATATGTTATAGTATAGATATAATAAGAAACAAATGGCTTTGCCTGATTGTTTTAATTTTATGGAGGTAGAATTATGGCATACAAGATTACTGATGATTGCATCGCATGCGGCGCATGTGAGGCAGAGTGCCCTGTTAGCGCTATCGCAGAGGGTGACGGCAAGTTCGAAATCGACGCTGATGCTTGCATCGAGTGCGGCGCTTGCGCAGGTGCTTGCCCTGTTGGTGCTCCGGTTGCTGAATAATTGCAGTCGAAAAATAATTATTTAAGGCTATCCTTTCGGATAGCCTTTTTCTTTATATTTTTTCAATTGTTTCAAGGATTACGGTGTTGTTTTCAACTCTGAATTTTATTTCAAATCCCGCAAAGCCAAAGCCGTAAATCCTTTTTTCGTCCTCCTGATATTGCGGCCGCGGGTCGCAGGCAAGCACCTCCAAAAGCAGTTCGCGTTTGCTTTCGGGCAGGGCTGAAAGCAGCTCCTTGTCAGCCTCAACATTTAAACGGTAATCCTTCTTTTTTTCGGCAAATCCGCCTTTTGCTTCGGGCACGCTGTCGCTGTAGGGGATGTACGGCTTAATGTCGTAAATCGGCGTTCCGTTCATCATATCGCAGCCGCTTACCCTCAGGCGCAGTCCCTTTTCATCGCTGATAATATCCTCAAGCTTAACGCAGGACAGCCCCAGATTGTTCGGGCGAAACGGCGAGCGCGTTGCAAAAACGCCAAGCCTTACGTTGCCGCCGAGCATCGGCGGGCGCACGGTGGCGCCCTTTTCCTTATCCTCATTTTCGGAAAAGCCCCATATCAGCCACAGATTGCTGAATTGCTCAATCCCCCTTATATAATTCGGGTTCTGAAACTCGGGCTCAAATATGATTTCGCCCGTCAGCTTCTCAACAAGCCCGCTCTGTCTCGGTATGCCGAATTTTGTCGGAAAATCCGTTATTATTTTTGCAATCGGTTTTATTTCCATAGCTTTACAGTTGTAATTGATTTGCCTTTAAGCCTAAGCGTCGGGTTAAATTCGCCGTCGTATTCAAGCTTGAGGCTTTTCTTTTCGGTGGTTGAATATATCTGTTCAAACCTTGCGTTTGCGTTTATTTCAATTTCGGTTGACCTGCCTTCATTTACGGCAACAAGAATGCTTTCATTCTGCGGAGTTTTGAACATAAACAGGTTAAGCCCGCCCGCCTTGTCCGTTATGCTTTCAAGCACGGTTGAGCCTATCGGCAGGAATTTCGCAAAATGCGCAAAGGCGTAATAGCGTTTGCAGATGTAATAGTACGCAAAGCTGTCGGAGGCGGAAAGCAAGCCGTCGCTGTAATCCCTGCCGTCGCCCTTAAAGTCGGCTATTTGGTTAACGGCAACCCAGCTTGTCCAGGTCTGAGCGCCGAGCTCGGTTAAATCCCAGCCGATAATCCTTGCCGCAATCAGTGCGCTTTCAACGGTTTTTGTGCCGTGCTTGCAGGGCAGCTCGCACCATTCGCTCATATCAAAGCGTATCTGCGGATTTTTGCTTATAATTTTTTCGTAAAAGCTTTTGCGTATTTGCAAATCCCTGTCCGAATGATAGGAATGAACGGCAAATACGCCCAGGTGCTTCATAATCAGCTCGTCAGCCGTAATTCTTTCAAAATATTGCTCCGTAACGCCGAAAAGCTCGCCGCTTTCGGGCGTGTAAAGCTTAACGGCAAGCCCTCTTTTTTCAAGAGCCTCGGCAAAGAGGTGCAGAATTTCGTAAACCTCCTCGGGCTCGTAATGGCAGCCCTCCTGCCAAACGTGCTTGCCGCCCCATTTCCACTGCGGCTCGTTAATAGGGCTTATGTAATTAACAGGAATTCCGTCCTCAATAAAATGCTCCGTAATGTCAAGAAAATAATCAACAAAGCGCTTGTAATTGCTTTTGGGCAGGTTTGTGGTGTGGTGCATAATTCCGCCGCTTGCCTGACCGCTTGCGGTAAAGGCGTAATGCGGAGAATTTGCAAACAGTACAACGGTGTCAATCCTGCCCGTTTCAAGACACAGCTTCATAAAATTGTACGCAGTGCGGTCGCGCTCCCAGTCGTAGCCGCCGCCGTGGTAATGCTCGCTTTCATTATCGTCGTCGTAAATATAAAAGCTTTCAACTCTGCGCCAGGGGTTGTTAACCCTGCAGTTGTTTTCGTCCCAGCCCGCGCCTACGTTGTAGCGGTAAATATTAAGCCCGAGTCCGCTTTCGCCGTAAAGCAGCTCGGCAAGCTCCTGCGCAACCTCGGGGGAGGGAATTTTGTGGCTCCACCAGCACGCTGACGTGCCGAAGCCCAAAAGCTTCTGCCTGTCCTTCGCAGTTTTAAAATCAACCTTAATCATAACTTTTTCTCCATATGTATATGCGGGCAGTATTCGTCTAAATATACGTCTCCGCTTGCTTCAAAGCCAAGGCTTTCGTAAAAGCCCCTCACTCTGCACTGGGCGGAAACGATTGCCGTTTTTCCTCCCAGCTCCGCCGCTTTTTTAAGCATTGCGTTCATTATTTCTGCGCCGAGGTGCAGCTTTCTGAATTCTTTAAGGATTGCAACCCTGCCTATGTGGTACGCGTTGCGTTTCTCGTCCTTAAACATTCTTGCACAGCCCGCCGCTTTGCCGTCAACGTAAATTATCGCGTGTGTTGCGGTTTCGTCAATCGTGTCAAACTCCTCGTTGAATTTCTGTTCCTCAACGAAAACGGTTGTGCGGATGTATTTTTCTTCATCCGTAAGAGAATTGTAAAACTTTATTTCCGCCATAGTCCTGTCCTCTATCCGTACTTTAAATTAATATTATCATATATAAAATAAATAATCAACGATTGAATAAATATTCAATTTTTATTCAAATTAACAGTTGCAATTTGTATAACTGCATATTATAATAACAACACAAAATTTTAAAATAAGTAATTAAGGAGATTTTGTTATGAAGAAAATTACAAAAATTCTTGCAGTTGTTCTTGCAGCGCTTTTCGTATGCGCAGCTTTTGCGGCTTGCAGTGCTAAGAGCAGTGATAAGCTTGTTATGGCAACAAATGCTGAATTCCCTCCCTATGAATACAAAGAGGGCGAGCAGATTGTTGGTATCGACGCTGAAATCGCACAGGCAATTGCAGATAAGCTCGGTATGGAGCTTGAGATTGTTGACACCGGCTTTGACTCAATCATTCCCGGCGTTCAGGCAGGCAAGTACGATATGGGTATGGCAGGTATGACAGTTACCGATGAAAGACTCCAGAGCGTTAATTTCTCAACCTCATACGCAACAGGCGTTCAGGTTATTATCGTTCCCGAGAACAGCGCCATCACTTCTGTTGACGACATCACTGCTGATACAAAAATCGGCGTTCAGGTTGCAACCACAGGCTGCATTTATGCTGAGGACGATTACGGTATGGACGCTGTATCCGAGTTCAATAAGGGCGCAGACGCTGTTCAGGCTCTTCTTTCGGGTAAGATTGACTGCGTTATTATTGATAACGAGCCTGCAAAGGCATTCGTTGCCGCAAACGAGGGTCTTAAAATCCTTGATACAGAGTATGTAACCGAGGATTATGCAATCTGCTTCAATAAGAACGACACAGAGCTTATGGATAAGGTTAACGCTGCTCTTGAGGAGCTTATTGCAGACGGTACGGTTCAGACAATTATTGATAAGTACATTGCTGCGTAAGCGGATTTACTTAATTTAAGTTAATGATGGGAGGGCAATAATGTCCTCCCGCTATTCTTGTTTTCGGGAGAATTAAATGTTAAATTCTTATTTACTCAGCCTGTCCTCCTTTGCCGAAAGCTTCAAGCAGGATTTTGACTTGAACTTCATTCAGAAGGACAGATGGAAGTTTATGGTAACGGGTCTTGAAAACACCCTGCTCATCACGCTTTTCGCGGGCTTAATCGGTGTTGTAATCGGCGTTGTTGTTGCCGCAATCCGTTCCTCGTATGATAAGAACGAGGAAGCCCTTAAATTAAAGGGCGGCTTCGGTTATGTGTTTCTCAGGATTATCAATGCAATCTGTAAGATATATTTAACGATTATCAGGGGAACGCCCGTTGTTGTTCAGCTTCTTATTACATATTTCATTATTTTTAAATCCGCCTCAAACGGCGTGCCCGTTGCAATTTTTGCCTTTGGTATTAACTCGGGCGCGTATGTTGCAGAGATTTTCAGGGGCGGCATTATGTCCATTGACCAGGGGCAGTTTGAAGCGGGGCGCTCAATCGGCTTTAACTATCTGCAGACTATGAGGTATATCATAATTCCGCAGATGTTCAAGGCTGTGCTTCCCACTCTCCTTAATGAGTTTATCGCTCTGTTAAAGGAAACCTCCGTTGCAGGCTATGTTGCAATCAGCGATTTAACCAAGGCGGGCAACAGCATTTCGGGCACAACCTATTCTTACTATATGCCCCTGCTTGCCGTTGCGCTGATTTACCTTTTGATAGTTATGCTTCTTACAAAGCTTGTGGGAATTGTTGAAAGGAGGCTGCGCAAGAATGAACGATAATGTTTTAATTAACGTAACAGACCTCAAAAAGCACTATATCGACGGTACCGTTAAGGCGCTGGACGGCGTTAATCTTGAGATTGACCAGGGCGAAGTGGTTGTTATCGTCGGTCCTTCGGGCTCGGGCAAATCAACGCTTCTGCGTTCGTTAAACCTGCTTGAAATCCCAACGGGCGGCAGCATTGTTTTTGACGGCGAGGATTTAACAAATCCCAGACTTAACATCAATAAGCACAGGCAGAAGATGGGAATGGTGTTCCAGCATTTTAACCTTTTCCCGAATATGACGGTGCTGCGCAATCTTACCATTGCTCCTATGAAGCTCCTTGGAAAATCAAAGGAGGAAGCGGAGTCAAAGGCAATGGAACTGCTTGGCAAGGTCGGTCTTGCAGACAGGGCGGACGCTTATCCGAGCCAGCTTTCAGGCGGGCAGAAGCAGCGTGTTGCCATTGTCAGAGCGCTGTGTATGGACCCCGAGGTTATGCTTTTTGACGAGCCCACCTCCGCGCTTGATCCCGAGATGGTAGGCGAGGTTCTGCAGGTTATGAAAGCGCTTGCCAACGACGGTATGACTATGGTTGTCGTTACTCACGAAATGGGCTTTGCCCGCGAGGTTGCCTCAAGGGTAATCTTTATGGACGGCGGCGTTATTTATGAGGAAAACACTCCCGATGAGTTTTTCAATAATCCTCAAAACCCGCGCTTAAAGGATTTTCTTTCAAAAGTTTTATAAAAGAACAGGGGACACACTGCCTTCGGCGGAATGTCCCCTGTTTTT
>CADBUK010000005.1 GCA_902797915.1 Oscillospiraceae bacterium | reverse complement strand
GAATTAAAAAAACGGGTGCGTTCCGCCTTGGCGGCGCGTTCCCGTTTTACATACGTTTATTGCCTTGAATTATTTAATGATTTTGCCGATTGAGTTCGGAGCCATACCCGCCGCGTTAGCCTCATCGGTGTCAATGTGCATTGCAAGCGCATAGTTTTCCGAAACGCGAACAACAACGTCGCCGAAAATCAGGCTTCTGTCGTTTGCGGTCGGGATTTCAACCTTAACAATCTGGCCGTTTTCAAGACCCATTCTCTCCGCGTCATCAGGTGTTGCGTGGATGTGGCGCATTGCGGCGATAACGCCCTCGCTGATTTCAATCTCGCCTGCAGGGCCCACAAGCTTGCAGCTGCCTGAGCCTGCAACGTCGCCGCTCTCCCTTACGGGTGCGGTTACGCCGATTGAGCGGGCGTCGGTAAGAGAAAGCTCAACCTGAGTTGCGCTTCTGAGCGGGCCGAGGATTGAAACGCCCGGAAATTCGCCCTTTGAGCCGATAACGCGAATTCTTTCATTTGTTGCAAACTGACCGGGCTGTGAGAGCGCCTTCTTAAAGGAAAGCTCAAAACCCTCGCCGAAAAGAATGTCCAGATGCTCTCTGGTAAGATGCGCGTGACGCGCGGAAATTTCAACTAAAACTTCATTATTCTCCATAATGCAATCTCCTGTCAATAAATTTGTTGTGTATATTTTAATACTAATTTGATTGTTTTTCAATAGTAAATTTGATATAATATTTTCGGTGATGAAAAATGACTTTGGACGAGCTTGAACTCGAATGTAAAAATTGCAGAAAATGCCCGCTTTGCGAGGGCAGAACAAACCTTGTTTTCGGCACGGGAAAAAAGGACGCGGATATTATGCTTATCGGCGAAGGCCCCGGCGAAAACGAGGATTTGCAGGGGCAGCCCTTTGTTGGCAGAAGCGGTCAGCTGCTTGACAAATTCCTTGCAAGCGTTGACCTTTCGCGCGAAAAAAACGTGTATATCGCAAATATGGTAAAGTGCCGCCCGCCGCACAACCGCGACCCGAAGCCCGAGGAGCAGGACATCTGTATTGAATGGCTGAGGCAGCAGTTTAAAATAATCAGACCTAAAATTATTGTTTGCGTCGGCAGAATTTCGGCGCAGAGGCTTATAAGTCCCGATTTTAAGGTTACAAAGGAGCACGGCACGTTTGTTGAAAAGAACGGCGTGCTGATGATGGGCACCTACCACCCCGCCGCAATCCTGCGCAACCCTAACAATAAGGAGCTTGCGTTTCAGGACTGGCTTGCGCTGAGGGAAAAGATTGACGAATTAGGTATTGATATCGGCTAAATTGTGCTTCGCACAGCTAAATTAATGCGCCGCATTAGCTAATTTGCTTCGCAGCTAAGAGATGATATCTCGCCTTTGGCGAGTTAAGCAAAAAGGAGTTGTTCCGTTTGGAACAACTCCTTTATATTTAGCTATTAATCTTCGCCTTCAGCAGTATTCTTCGAATTCTGCTCTGCAAGGCGGTCTGCACGGATTTCCGCAAGCTCAACAATCATCTGCTGCTGAAGCTTACCGTGAATCGGGTACACGATAAACGATACGCCGTAAAGACCTCTTGCAAGCGCGGGCAGTATGCAGAACACCGCCCAGATACCGCTGAGCATTTTCGGGTCTGTCTGCGGGATTGCGTTACCGAGGGAGTCGGTAAGCGGAATATAGTTAATCCAGGTAAGCACCATACCCGAAAGCCAGCCCGTAATTGAGGTTGCAAGCTTGATGAAATAACCCTGAACGGTTGTAACAAGCGCTTCGTTCCTCATACCGTGCTTCCACTCCATCCAGTCCAGCGCTTCCGCCGTAAGAATGGGGTTGGCAACCTGAATAATTTTGTTGGGAAGACCGCAGATTGTAAGTCCGATAATAACGAAAACAAGGTTTGCAATCTTGTGATGCCCAAAGGTCTGACCGAACGGATGGTAACCCGCAAAGAAAAGACCCATATAAGCCACAAAGCCGAACACACCCGCGATAATTGCGGTAAGCCTTGCGCCAAGCTTTTTAACCATCTTTGCCGCAATCGGAACCATAACGTAGTTAGGAATACCCGTAAACAGTCCGCAGATTGTCTGATTCATAAGGGAGCCCGTGTTGTTCAGCCAGAAATACTGCTCTGACGAGCCGCCTACAGCCTTAAAGTTATTGAAGAACTCCGCAAGGATTGTAACAAGCAGCGGGCGGTTTGAGAAAATGTTTTTAATGGATTCAAGAACCGAGGTTTCGTTCATCTCATCACGGCTCATAAGCGGAACGCGCTCGCGCATATTGAAGAAGCCGAAAACGGAGAAGCCCGCGGCAAGAATAAGCATAAAGTAAGCAAAGCCGCTGTAAATGCCGACCATTGTAAACTTTGAATTAATCTTCGGCAGCACGGTTACAAGAACAGGCACGAGCGACGGAAGCCAAACGCCGAAAAGCTCAAAGAATTTGGTAACGGTAATAAGGTCGTTTCGCTCATTAGTGTTGGGGGTTATGTTGTAAATCATAAGTCCCCACGCGCCGAAGTAGCTCATACCGAGGCCGTAGATAACGATAGCCGTTGTTGCCCAGAAAACCTTGAAGCCCGAGCTGAGATGTCCGCCCGGCACGGTAAACATCATATATCCGCCGATAAGCCAGAGCGGCAGCGGGATGATGAAGAACGGCCTTACGCGTCCCCATCTGGTACGGGTACGGTCAATAATAAGACCTGAAATCGTATCGTCAACAGCGTCATAAATTGAGGCAAACAGGTTAATGTTTGCATACGCGGTCGTGTTCAGCTTCAGGAACTGAATCATAAAGAATTCCTTAAACGCGGAAGTGAACTGACCGAGGTTTTTCTGCCCGAAGTTAACAAGAACGTAGGCAGCGATTTCCTTTGGTGTTAAATATCTCTTTTTCGTATAGGCAAGCTTATCAAGCTCTTCCTCTGCGGAAAGGATATTTTCATTCTCTGCCAAGCAAATCACCACTTTCTTTTTAAAGTATAATTGCCTCAGGGGGCAATAAGACATTTTTAATATATCAAATTATTAAAAATTAATCAACCATAATTTTGACATAAAGCGCGGGCGCAATTATAAATTGCCGTTTTGCACAAAGCGCAGCACCGTTTTTAGTGCAAAATATCTTATGGTTGATTAATTTATATATTAGTGATAAAATACAAATCATTAAACCGTTTTGCTCCCCTCGTTTTGAGGGGAGATGTCGCGAACGCGACAGAGGGGAGAGAGCGAAACAACCAAAGTGAAGTAATTATAAATCTACTCTCTATTCGTTCTGGCTTTCTCTCCCACCGTCTGCCTTACAGCAGCCACCTCCCTCAACACGAGGGAGGCAAATATGTTTAGCGCCTTACGGCGCATTATATTGAGGTATCACTATGCTTTGGTCTTTCAACCTGCCCGTCAAAATTGTTTTCGGCAACGGAAAAAGACGGGAAATAAAAGAATATATTGACGAAATCGGCGGCAGGCGAGGCGTTCTTGTCTGCAGTAAAACGCTTGCGGAAAACGGCACGGCGCAGGAAATCATAAACGCCGCAAACGGCAGTATTGCCGCGGTTTTCAGCGACATTCGCCCAAACCCGACCACCGAAAGCGTTAACGCCTGCGCAAAGCTGATGCGTGAATGCGGGGCGGACTTTGCAGTTGCCCTCGGCGGCGGCAGCCCGATGGACTGCTGCAAGGCTGCGGCGGCGATTGCGCGCGGGAACGACCGCATTGAAAGCTACCACACGGGCGGTAAGCCCGTTTGCGCAGACGAGGCAATTCCAATGCTTGCCCTGCCCACCACAAGCGGTACGGCAAGCGAGGTTACAAATATTTCCGTGCTGACGGATTTGGCAAAAAATCTGAAACAGCCGATGAACGACAACGCAATGTTTCCGAAAATTGCGATTGTTGACCCCGAGCTTACGCTGACCGTGCCGCCCGCGGTTACGGCTTCAACGGGGCTTGACGTGCTGAGCCACGCGGTTGAAAGCTTTTGGAGCACGCTTAACCAGCCGATTTGCTCCGCCTGCTCCGTTCACTCGGCAAGGCTTGTTTTTGAACACCTTGAGCGCGCGTTTAATAACGGCGCAGACCTTGAGGCGAGAGAAAAAATGGCGGAGGCAAGCATTGTTGCGGGCGTTGCCTTTTCACACCCGCGCACCACGGGCAGCCACGCCTGCTCCTTTCCGCTGACGAATATTTACGGCGTGCCGCACGGCGAGGCGTGCGCGTTTACGCTTGATTATTTCATAAAATTCAACGCAGAAAATGCCGACGAAAACGGCAGGCTTGCCGATTTTGCAAGGCAGTGCGGCTTTGAAAGCGCGGAGGCAATGGCTGACGAAATCGGCGCGATGAAAAAGCGGATGGGAATGAGAACCCGCCTTTCCGAAATCGGCTGCACAACGGACGCACAAATAGCGGAATTAACCGAAAAAAGTATGAGTATGCTGATGGAACGCAACCCAATTCCTCTAAATAAACAAAATATCCTTGAAATGTATAAAATTTTATTATAAAATATATATAACCTTTTTGCCTTCCCCCAAGGGGGAAGGTGGATGCGAAGCAGACGGATGAGGGGTTATAGCTCTCTGCCGCGTTGTTTTAGCAACACACCCCTCATCAGTCGCCTTGCGGCGACAGCTTCTCCCGAGGGCGAAGCCAAATAGGATTGGAGATTTATATGACCTACGGAGTTATCCTTGCCGGCGGAGTCGGCTCAAGAATGGGCGGCGAAAAGCCCAAGCAGTACCTTGAACTCAAGGGCAAGCCCATTATTATTTACACTGTTGAAAAAATGTTTACCTGCCCGCAGTTTGAAAAGGTAATCGTGCTCTGCCCTGCTCAGTGGGTTGAGCATACGCGCAACCTGATTGCGAAATACCTTGCACCCGCGGGGGACAGAATTGCCGTTATCGAGGGCGGCGACACCCGAAACGAAACCATTATGAACGCAATTAAGTTCATTGAGGCTGAGGGTAAGCTTGACGAAAACACCGTAATCGTTACCCACGATTCCGTGCGCCCGTTTGTTACGCACAGAATTATTGAGGAAAACATTAAGATTTGCGAAAGCTTTGACGCGTGCGACACCGTTATTCCCGCAACGGACACAATCGTTGAGGCGCAGAACGGCAGCACAATCAGCAATATTCCCGACAGAAGCAGAATGTATCAGGGGCAGACCCCGCAGTCCTTTAAGGCGATGAAGCTCAAGGCGCTTTACGAGTCGCTGACCGAGGAGGAAAAGGAAATCCTTACCGACGCCTGCAAGATTTTTGTGCTCAAGGGCGAGGAGGTTGCGCTTGTTGACGGCGAAACCTTCAACATCAAAATTACTTATCCGTACGATTTAAGAATTGCAAAATCGCTTTTGGAGGAAGAAGAGGAATGATAAACACTGTTTATCGGCTTGCAAGCCCAAGGCGGTTTGAAATTGCGTTTGAGGACATTAACCTGTTCGGCGGCAACGTAATCGTCCGCCCGACGCACCTTTCAATCTGCAATGCGGATATGCGTTATTACCTCGGCACGAGGGACGCCAAAGTCCTTGCCGAAAAGCTTCCGCTTGCGCTGATACACGAAGGCGTGGGCGAGGTTGTGTTTGACGGCGGCGGCAATTTCAAAGCGGGCGAAAGGGTTGTTATGGTGCCCAACAAGCCCGCCGAGCACGACGATTATATTGCGGAAAACTATCTGCGCTCCAGCAAATTCTGCGGCAGCTCTATGGACGGCTTTCTGCAGGAATACGTTGAGATTGAGCCCGAGCGGCTTATCCGCCTGCCCGAAGATATTGATTTAAACGTGGCGGCGTTTACGGAAATCGTTTCCGTTTCGGTTCACGCCATTTCGCGTTTTGATAAAATTGCGCACGCCCGCCGCGAAAGAATAGGCGTCTGGGGCGACGGCAATCTGGGCTATATTACCGCCCTGCTTGCAAAAAAGATTTTTAAAAATTCAAAAATAATCGTTTTCGGCACTACGTTTGAAAAGCTGGCAAACTTTACCTTTGCGGACGAAACTTACCTTGTAAGCGATATTCCCGACGGCGTATGGGTTGACCACGCGTTTGAATGTGTGGGCGGCAACGGCAGCCCCGTTGCAATTGAGCAGATTATAGGGCTTATCAAGCCCGAGGGTACGATTTCAATACTCGGCGTTTCCGAATACCCCGTGCAGATTAATACCCGTATGATTCTGGAAAAGGGTCTGCGCGTGTTCGGCTCGTCAAGAAGCGGCGCGGCTGATTTTAAAAACACCGTTGCGCTTTATGAGCAGCACCCCGAGGTTGTAAACTATCTCGGCAATATAATCAGCTCCGTTAACACCGTGCGTTCCGTTGCAGACGTCAAGGCGGCATTTGAAAAGGATTCCCGCAAAGCGTTCGGCAAAACGATTATGAAAATAGAATTATAACCTTGCGCTGCGCGCAGGGTTAACGTTCTCGCACAGCGGGAACATTTCACATTCTGCTTTGCCGAATACTTCACATCCAAAACACAAGTTGGATACTTCACGTTTTGCAAAGCAAAACACTTCACTTGTTTGGTGAAGTAAAGCCTGCGGCTTTGTGAAGTTGCATACAGTGAAACCGCTACGCTGTGAAGTATTTGTGCTCCGCACAAATGTTAAAATAAATAAATTTATTTTATTCAGAGGTATATTTTATGAAAAACACTGAAAAATCACTTGAAGCGCTTGTTGCGCTGTGCAAGGGCAGAGGCTTTGTTTATCCCGGCTCCGAAATCTACGGCGGTCTTGCTAACACGTGGGATTACGGCCCGCTCGGCGTTGAGGTAAAAAACAACATCAAAAACGCCTGGCGCAAAAAATTTATTCAGGAAAACAAGCTTAACGTTGGGCTTGACTCCGCAATTCTTATGAACCCGCAGACCTGGGTTGCCTCGGGTCATCTGGGCGGATTTTCAGACCCGCTTATGGACTGCTGCGAGTGCAAAACCCGCCACCGTGCCGACGATTTGATTGAAAACTTTGACGGCACCTCCGTTGCGGGCTGGAGCAACGAGGAAATGAGCGCTTATATTAAAGAGCACAATATCCCCTGCCCCAACTGCGGCGCAAACAACTTTACCGACATCCGTCAGTTTAACCTGATGTTCAAAACCTTCCAGGGCGTTACCGAGGATACGAAGGACGAAATTTACCTTCGCCCCGAAACCGCGCAGGGTATTTTTGTTAACTTCGCAAACATTCAGAGAACTACAAGAAAGAAAATCCCCTTCGGCGTTGCTCAGGTAGGTAAATCCTTCAGAAACGAGATTACACCGGGTAAGTTCATCTTCCGCGTGCGCGAGTTTGAGCAGATGGAGCTTGAATTCTTCTGCAAGCCCGGCACGGATTTGGAGTGGTTTGAATACTGGAGAGCCTTCTGCCGCGACTGGCTGTACGCGCTCAACATCAAGCCCGAAAATTTAAGACTGCGCGACCATGACCCCGCAGAGCTTGCGTTCTATTCAAAAGCAACAACGGATTTTGAATATATGTTCCCGTTCGGTTGGGGCGAGCTTTGGGGTATTGCGGACCGTACCGATTACGACCTTACCCAGCACATTAACACCAGCGGCAAAAACCTTGAGTATTTTGACCAGGAAGCCAACGAAAAATATGTGCCTTACGTTATTGAGCCGTCACTGGGCGTTGAGCGTTTGTTCCTTGCCCTGCTGACCGAGGCTTATGATGAGGAAGTTATTGACGCGGAAAAGAACGACACCCGCGTGGTTATGCACTTCCACCCCGCAATTGCGCCTTTCAAGGCTGCCGTGCTTCCGCTTTCAAAGAAGCTTAACGAGCAGGCTGGCGAGATTTTTGACAGTCTTGCAAAGAAATTCAGCGTTGATTACGACGACGCTGGCTCAATCGGCAAGCGTTATCGCAGGCAGGATGAAATCGGAACTCCGTTCTGCATTACCTATGACTTTGAATCTGCAGAGGACGGCTGCGTAACCGTGCGCGACCGCGATACTATGGAGCAGGTTCGTATTCCGATTTCAGAGCTTGAGGCATTCCTTGCGGAGAAGATTGAATTCTATCTTGCGCAGAGCGCAAGTTAAACGTTTGAGCAGCGCTCAAATATTTCACAATTTGCAAAGCAAATTATTTCACGCACGATTGAAAAGAGTGTATTTCACGTTTTGCAACGCAAAACATTTCACTAATCAGTGAAGTAAATCCGTGCGGATTTGTGAAGTACGCCGTGTGAAGTAGCGGCGCTGTGAAGTTTGCGCAAAGCGCAAATAATTATGTTAGGAGGATTTATATGAGACTCAACAGAAGCCTGATTAAATTACAGGCAAGACAGCTTATCAAGGGCAAAGTTTGGAAATTATTTGTAACCCTGTTTGTTGTCGGGCTTTGCCTGTCCGCCGTTTCAAGCTTTTGCGGCAGCATACTCGGCTCTTACGCGGCGTCAAACGATATATATAACGAATACCGCGAAAACAATAACGGCAGCTCCTCTTACGGAGACCGTGAAAACAATTATAACCCCGATTATTTCAACGGCTTCGGAAACAGCAGCGGCGGAAACGATTTCTTTGACTTCACGGGCAGGATTACGCCTGCCGCCGTTCCCGCAAAGAGCACATACACCGCGTTTTCCGATTTTCTCGGTATGATTTCAACAATTTCTTCCATTCTGCTCGGCCCGCTCGGCGTTACCACGGCAATCTTCTTTGTTTGGTTTGTGCGCGGCTCCGAATATGAGCTGGCAAGGGGTATTGAAATAATTTTCAAGGAAAGTTTTAACGGCTCCTACCTGAGAAAGCTTGTGTGCGTTTTCCTTAAATCGCTTATTACAACCTGCCTTATGGCGCTGTTTATTATCCCGGGAATTGTGTTCTATTACAGCTCCTACTTTGCGTTTGAGCTGATGTGCGATTACCCCGAGCTCAGCGGATGGGAGGCAATCAAGCTAAGCAAAAAAATGTGCCGCGGCCACAGGGGCGAGCTTTTTGCAATGGATTTAAGCTTCCTCGGCTGGTTCATTCTTTGCATTTTCATTTTCCCGATTATTTACGTTCGTCCTTATAAGGCAACAACGAACGCGCTTTATTATGAAAACTTCCGTCTTCGCGCACTGCAGACGGGCGAACTTACAGAGGATGATTTCCTTTCAGAGCAGCAGAGATTTGCTAAATATGCAAACGGCGCGGGAATGAGCGGCAACCCGTTCGGCGAGCAGAATCAGACCGCGGGCGGTTACGTTCAGCCGCAGGGCGGTTATTATCAGCCACCCGTTCAGCAGGCTCCGCAGTATGCTCCGCCTCAGGCGCCGAGCGGTCAGACCCCCGCTTCACAGCCGCAGGCACCGCCTCAGCCGTTCGTGCCCGTCTTTACGCCGACGGCAGAGCCCAAGCCGCCTGTTTTCACTCCTACAATGGAGCCTAAGCAGCAGGTTTATGCACCGCCGCAGACGGCACAGCCCGTGCAGCCTCAACAGCCGACATACACGGCACCCGTTGAACAGGCGCCGCCGACCTTTACGGTTTCAGAGCCCGTCGCTCCGCAGGAACCGACCTACGCAGAGGTTGTCCTCCCCGAAGAGCCTGTTGATGTGTTCACACAGGCCGCGGAGCCGACCGAGCCGACCGAGCCGACGGACATTACAAACGAATAGCAAAAAGAGCACCCGCGGGTGCTCTTTTTTAATGAAAAATGAAGAATGAATGATGAATAATTAATGGGTGAGGGCAAAGCCCTCCCGAAACTGACCACTGACCACTAAAAATTCGGAGCGCAGCGACCCGAAACTCGCCGCAGGCGAATTTCACTGCGTGCAGCGCAATTTCACTTTTGCGAAGCAAAAATTTAACTCGTGCGCAGCACGAATTTCACTAAAAAAGAGAGGCTCTCGCCTCTCTTT
>CADBUK010000004.1 GCA_902797915.1 Oscillospiraceae bacterium | reverse complement strand
GATGCCTGAGCTTGACGGTTTGACCGTTTGTAAGGAGCTTCGCAAAAAGTCTTCCGATTTAGGTATCATTATGCTTTCGGCAAAAACACAGGAAATGGACAAGGTTCAGGGGCTTCTTTTCGGAGCGGACGACTATGTAACAAAGCCGTTCTCTCCAAGTGAGCTGATGGCACGCGTTGACGCTGTTTACCGCCGTGTTGAGATGACGAGGGGCTTCAGGAAGAACGATTTCCCGGGCGAAACGATTGTGCTTGATGAATTTGAGCTCAACCTCAGAAACCGTACTCTTTCAAAGAATTCAAACCTTATTGAGCTTACTCAGGTTGAATTCCAGATTATTGAGTACTTCTTTAAAAATCCGAATGCGGCGCTTAGCAGAACGGATATTTTGAAGCAGGTTTGGGGCAACAATTATTTCGGCGATGAAAAAATTGTTGACGTTAATATCCGCCGCCTGCGTATGAAGGTTGAGGATAATCCGTCCTCGCCAACAAGGCTTATTACAATCTGGGGTCTTGGCTATAAGTGGGTTAGCAATTCATAATTTTTACTGATACGGAAGTTTGTTTGATGAAAGAGAAGCTGATTGAAAAATTAAAGCAATCAAAACCTGAGGGCTTAACAAAACGGTGGCTGATTAATATTATCGGCGTTGTTTTGATTATTTTAATTGCCGTCTTTGTTTTCGCCTGCTTCTCTGTAAAAAACTATTATTATAAATCCGTTGAAAACATTTTAAACAGCGGTGCTTCATCAAACGCCGCAAGCTATTTTTCATCAAATCTTGATTCGGGTAATTCGCTTTCAGCCTCCGCTTCGGGCTTCATTGAAAGCTATGCCTATAAGGATAAAACTACAATCTGGGTTATTAATAACGAGGGCAGGGTGCTTGCCTCCTCAAACGGCTTTATTGTTGAAAACAGCGAGATGCCCGATTATTCCGAGGCTATGACTAATTCCTCGGGTACAAGCAGGTTCATAGGCAAGGTCTATAAGCACGGCGAAAAGATTATGGCGGTGTCCCGCGTTATTAAGGATTCTAACGGTACTAACGTCGGCGCCGTAAGAATAATGACCTCGATTGAAAACGTTGACTCTCAAATCAGGATTATTTCATTCTTTATCTTTCTTCTGCTTGCGGGCGTTTTACTTATAATCATTTTTTCAAATCTTTTCTTTATCCGTTCAATTATTATTCCCGTGCGTGAAATTACCGACATTACAAAGGAAATTTCAAATGGCAAGTTTGACGTTCGTATTGAGAGAAAATATGACGATGAAATCGGCGATTTGTGCGACTCCATCAACTCAATGGCTTCGGATATTTCCGCTGCCGATAAAATGAAAAATGATTTTATTTCAACAATTTCCCACGAGTTAAGGACTCCGCTTACATCAATCAAGGGTTGGGGCGAAACGCTTTACTACAACCGAGAAACCGAGATGGACGAGCTTACAAATAAGGGCTTGCAGGTTATTGTAAAAGAAGCGGGCAGGCTTGAGGGCTTTGTTGAGGAACTGCTTGATTTCAGCCGTCTTCAGAGCGGCAGAATGAAATTAAAGCTTGAAAAAACAGATATTTTTGCAGAGCTTGATGAAACCGTGTTCACGTTCCGCGAAAGAGCGCTGCGTGAAGGGATAGAGGTTAAATACAGTATTCCCGAGGTTGCCGCGCCTGCTAACGCGGACCCCAACAGATTAAAACAGGTATTTATGAATATTCTTGATAATGCGCTTAAATATTCCAGAGCGCCGTCAAAAATATTCGTAAAGGCTGAGTTTACAAAGCTCAACGGCGGCGATGCGGTTAAGATTTCCATAGCAGACCAGGGCTGCGGTATTTCAAAGGAAGATTTGCCGCACGTTATGGAAAAATTCTACAAGGCAAACGTTTCTGTTCGCGGCTCGGGTATCGGGCTTGCGGTTACTAATGAGATTGTAAATCTGCATAACGGCAGACTTGATATTAACAGCGTAGAGGGAAGGGGTACTCTTGTAACCATTACGCTTCCCATTGAAAACGCTCCGTCTGCTTCGGAAATTAACAGTACCGATAACGGCGAGGTTTCCGACGATGATTTCAGATTGAAAGGTTAATTTATATGAGCGAAAAATCACATAAAACCTCCGTGGGCGGTCAGGCGCTGATTGAGGGTATTATGATGCAGGGGCCCAAAGGTGTGGCAACTGCAATCAGGCAGCCCGATAAAGAAATCAGAATTGACTTCCACGAGGTAAAGCATCTCAGGGATAAGCATAAGTTTTTCGGGCTTCCGCTTATCAGAGGTATGGTTAATTTTGTTGAATCAATGATACTTGGCTATCGTACTCTTATGTTCTCCGCCGAGGTTTCGGGAATGGAGGATTTTGATGAGGCTCAGATGAGCAAGTTTGAAAGATGGCTTGACAACAAATTCGGCGACAAGCTTTTGAATTTCGTTACCGCAATCGGCTCTGTTCTCGGCGTAGTGGTTGCGTTCTTACTGTTTATGTATTTTCCCGTGCTTGTTTTCAACAGGCTCAATGCGTGGACTGCGGCTGATTTGTCAAACTTTCAGGGCTTGATTGAAGGCGTGCTAAAAATTGCGATTTTTGTTGCTTATATTGCTATTGTAAGCCGTATGGAAGACATCAGGCGCGTGTTTATGTATCACGGCGCTGAGCATAAATCAATTGCCTGCTACGAAGCGGGCAAAGAGCTTACGGTTGAAAACGTGCGTGAATGCTGCCGTTTTCATCCGAGATGCGGCACATCGTTTATTTTTGTTATGCTTATTTTCAGCATTGTGTTTTACACTTTGCTTTCAAAAATCTTTCCGTCAATTGCGCAAATCCGCGTTTTGTGGATGATTTTAAAACTCTTGTTCCTGCCTATAATTATGGGTATAGGCTATGAGTTTATCAAATATGCAGGAAGGCACGATAACCTGTTTGTTAAAATCCTTTCCGCACCCGGCTTATGGATGCAAAGGCTTACAACAAAAGAGCCAACTGACGATATTATTGAGGTGGGTATTGCGGCGATCAGTGCTGTAATTACCGATAACCCCGAGGATGATGAAATCAAATGATATTAAAAGACGCGTTTGATTATTCCTATTCATATTTGTTAAATCACAATATTGATGAGGCTGAGTTTAAAGCACTTTGTCTTGTTTGCTCCCTTGCAGAACTCAAAAACAGTCAGTATGGGCTTTGCAGGAATAACGATTATCCCTTTGAAGCTCTCGATGAAAAGCTTAATTTGCTTACTGAGGGCGATCCGCTGCAGTATGTTATCGGCAAATGGGATTTCTATGAAAGCGAATTCTGCGTTGGCAGAGGGGTGCTTATTCCCCGTCCCGAAACAGAGGAGCTTGTTCAGCTTGCCGTTAACTTTGCGTCAATGTGTTCTGCGCCCGTTGTGTATGATTTGTGCTCGGGAAGCGGTTGTATAGGTGTCAGTATTGCTAAAGCCGTGCCGTCGTCAAAGGTTTTCTGCGTAGAGAAAAGTGAAATTGCATTCGACTACCTGCAGAAAAACATAACGCTTTGCGGTAACGCAACTGCCGTTTCAGGCGATGTTTTTAACCCAAAGCCTTTTTTGGATAACGCTCCCGCAGCAGATATAATTGTTTCAAATCCGCCGTATATTAAAACCTCGGATATTGATAATTTACAGCCCGAGGTGCAAAAGGAGCCTGCTATGGCGCTTGACGGCGGGGAAGACGGGCTTTTGTTTTACAGGGAGATTATCAAGAATTTTTCCGACTCGCTGACAAAGGGCGGAAGAATTTTGTTTGAAATCGGCAACGAGCAGGGAAATGACGTTTTTAATCTGCTTGATACAGCAGGGTTTGCCGATGTTAGTGTAATTAAAGATATTTACGGTAATGACAGAATTGTCACCGCCGTTAAAAAATAAGGTGTTTATATGTCATCATTATTCAGTGTTATAAGGTCGGGCGACGCTTTAACCGCAATTCTTATGATATTGTCAAGGGCGTTTGTCGTTTTCGTTTGCCTTCCCGTTCATGAATTTGCTCACGGTTACGCAGCTTATAAGATGGGAGATAATACGGCAAAGAATTTGGGCAGGCTTACTCTTAATCCGCTTGCGCATCTTAACCCGATAGGAACTATTATGATTTTCCTTTTTGGAATAGGTTACGCTCAGCCCGTCCCGATTAACCCAAGAAATTTTAAAAACTTTAAAAAGGGAATGGCGTTAACTGCGTTTGCAGGTCCGCTTGCAAACGTTGCAATGGCGTTTGTTTTCGGCTTTTTGTATGCGTTTACAATCTTTATTTACAATAAGATTTCGGTGGTGTTCGTTGCATATCTTG
>CADBUK010000003.1 GCA_902797915.1 Oscillospiraceae bacterium | reverse complement strand
CCGCAGACGTATTTCATTGTGAAGCAATTTCATATTCCGAAGGAATACTTCATTAATCCGCAAGGATTAATTTAATTGGGAGAACCTTCATAAAGAAGGTTCTCCCACGGAGCCTTTTTTATTCGCAGATTAATAAGCCGTAGCCGTTTTTGCGCTTATAAACAACCTTCGTTTCGCCGTCTATACCGAGAAAAACGAAAAAGCTGTGGCCGAGCATTTCCATTTGAACGATTGCCTCATCATCCGTCATCATATTCGGCGTAATTTTCTTGGTTCTTTTAATGTCAACGCTTTCAAAATACGCCTCGTCAAAAATATCCATCGTAACTTCGTCGCCAAGCTCGTCAATAGATTCGGCAATTACGTCTATGCCGCCCTTGCGCTTTTTATCAACAAAGTATGTTTTAAGCTTGCGGAGCTTACGCTTGAGGTCGTCAACCGCCGCGTCAATTGCAGGCTCAATTCTTTGCTCAACAGCCTCGCCCCTGATATATGAGCCGAAGTGTTTAACCGTAATATCGCACTGATAGCCGTCCTTCAGCTTTTTCAATGTTACGTCAAAGGCAGAATCTTCGGGAAGCATTTTTTCAATTCGTCTGAGTTCGGATTCAATTCCGTCCTTTGCGCCCTGTTTAAGTTCAAAGCCTCTAGCAGTAATGTTAATCATAATATATACCCCCTTGGTAATAAGTAGGATAAATCATCCTGAAATTATTATACACTTTTTTTGAAAAAAATAAAAGTACCTATTTGACCATATTATTATTTAGTGGAAATTCTGCAAAAAATATGATAATATATTTTAAATTCGGATTTGAGGTTGTTGTATGAAAGAAGGATTTAAAAGAATTTACTTTCTTGACGAGCTTCGCGGCTTTGCCCTGCTTGCAATGGTTGTGCACCACGCGCTTTACGACGTCGGCTTCGTGCTCGGCTACGGCTGGGGCTATGCGGCGTTTGATTTTCTGTGCCTTTTTCAGCCGTTGTTCTGGGGAATATTCATAATTACCTCGGGTATATGCTCGCGCCTTTCAAGAAACACGGTTAAGCGCGGGGTCATCGTGCTTGCCTGCGGGCTTGCGGTAACGCTTGTAACCGCGGTAATTATGCCGCTTATCGGCATTACGGGAGCGGAAATTTATTTCGGAATTCTCTCCTGCCTCGGCTGCTGTATGATAATTTCGGGAGTGCTGATGAAGCCGCTTGAAAAGCTGAATTTGCTTGCGGGAGCGGCAATTTCAATTCTGCTGTTTTTACTTTTTTACAGCGTAGGCAGCGGCAGTCTGCTTTTCGGGCTTATAAAACTGCCGCAGGCGCTTTATTCAACCAACCTGCTTATGCCGCTCGGGTTTTACAAAGAGGGCTTCTTCTCGGCGGATTATTTTCCGCTGCTGCCCTGGCTGTTTATGTTTATGTTCGGCGCGTTCCTCGGCGGTTACGCAAAGACGGGCGCATTTCCCCAAACGCTTTATAAAAGCCGCAGCAAAGCGCTGCAGGCAATCGGCAGAAACAGCCTTTGGGTTTACCTGCTGCACCAGCCGATACTGTACGCAATAATGTATATGATTTCATTCATACAATTGATTTTTTAGTAATAACAAAAAAGCGCACTTTTTCATAAAATGAAAAGGTGCGCTTTACAGCTTTTAAGCATATTTTTTGCTGCGGGCAGGGCGGTGTTATGCCCTCAGAATTACCCTGCCCTTCAGGGCTGATTTGAATAATGCGCAGGGGTTTTATACCCCTGCGCAAGTGCGCTAATTGAGCGCGTTTAAAATAATTTTTTCCGCATACTCAAGCGCCGCGTCGCAATAGCAGAGCCGATTTTTTATAATTTCCTGCGCGGTTTTTATATGGCGGGAAACCGTCGGCTGTGAAAGCATAAGCTCCTCGGCTATCTCGCTTTGCGTTTTACATTCGTAATACCTTTTTTCAATACACTCCCTCTGGCGTTCGGTTAAATCCCTGTTAATGATTATCGGTAAAACCTCCTTTATTGCCTGCCTGCTGATTGACTTATAGTTTACGTCGCAGTCATCGGACGTCGGCGCGGCAAAAATATCCTCAATGAAGCCTGCCATCGTCGCTGCCCTCATAATACCTGCTAAGCGTGCGTGAAATTATTTTGCACTGGCACGCCATATCGTAATAGGTTTTTATTTTTCTTCGCAGGAGGTACAAATCCTCCCCCTTATAAACATAAAGAAGCGGCCTGAGCCCTTCAATTTTAGAGTTTAATACTTCGTACTGGTGTTCGTATTCGTTAGCAAGTTCCGTTACCTTCACATTTCCACATCCTTTACATTCGTTATAAGTTATTAAGGCATACGGGGCGGTGTATGCACTTTTTATATTAATAGAACAATTGTTCTATGTCAAGCATATTTTTCCATCTTTTTGTAAAGGCTGAACATAATACTGTTTTTTGTACGGGCTTTAAAGAAAAACAAAAATGTTTCACAAATTTTGCTCCGCTTTTTTGACAAAAACAGAGATATGTTTTATTACAGGTTGACAAATCGCGGGGCTTTGATTATAATGATTTTACCTTAAAGCGGAGCCGCAACCGCTTTAAGTATCTTGTCCTCCTATAGTTTGTTATAGACAGAGAGGGGAAAGGCAGTGTGTTATACACTGCCTTTCTTCATTTTCATAAGCTTCTGCCGCAAGGAAGGCTCTTATATCGCATTTTGCGGCGCAAAATACTTCATTTGCAAATCTATTTGCAATTTTTGTTGAAAACTAAATATATATATGGTATATTATAATTGCTATAAAACAAAATATTGGAGGTATTATTATGGCACCTAAACACACTTTAGCTGAAGCTTATCAGCTGTTCTTCCAGAATTTGTTTAACTTCAACGGAAGAACCAGACGTTCAGACTATTGGAGAGTTGTAATCATCAACTCTTTGGTTGTAGGCGTTATCAGCGGTATTTTCAGCGCCATTTTCGGAGCAGAAAGCACAGCTTACAGCATTATTTCTTACATTATTTCACTTGCTGTATTTGTTCTTGAGCTTGCACTTGCGGTTCGCAGACTGCACGACACCGGTAAAGAATGGACCTACATCCTTCTTTCACTTATTCCGTTTGTTGGCTGGATTATTATGTTAATTCAGTTCTGCAAGGACAGTGAGCCCGGCGACAATCAGTTCGGCCCGAACCCGAAAGGCGTTGCAGGAAACACATATCAGGCTCCCGGCGCTCCCGTTCAGCCTTATGCTGCTCCCGCTCAGCCCGATTACAATTACGCTCCGCCTCAGCCTGCACAGCCCGTACAGCCGGCACAGCCCTATGTAGCTCCCGCTCCTGTACAGCCCGTTGCTCCCGCAGAGGCTCCCGCTGCACAGCCCTATGTTGCGCCTGCAGCTGCACCTGAACCCGTTCCTGCTCCCGCACCTGTTGCAGAGCCTGTTGCTGAAACAGCGGCACCTGCATATTGCGCAAGCTGCGGTTCTCCGTTACCGCTCGGCAGCAATAACTGCCCTAACTGCGGCGCTAAGGTTAACTAATTAAACCTAATATTAAAGGCGGCTGATATTCAGCCGCCTTTTTTGTGTTGTAAATTTAAGATAATAGAGATGAACGAAGCGCAGCGACCCATCACTGACCACTGACCACTGCCGAGCTTGCTCGGCAAACTCCTGTTTATTGGTTAAATTAAACAAAACGCTTTTTTGTTTTTCTATGTTTTAAATTATTGAAAACTTTTTTCCCTTATAGTAAAATTTATATACAGAAACTTTTAAGGGTGAATTTTATGGATAACATTTTGATAATCAACTCGGAAAGAGATGAACGTGTTTTTATCCGCGCTACAAGCGGTCATTTTATAACTGCAAACGCACATATTGATTTTTATGTGGGTACGTCTGACATTAAGCATAACCACGACGTTTCCGTGCGCACCGCAAAGCTGCTGGCTGAGTATTACCAAATGCGCGGCATCAGAATTGACACCGTGCTTTGCCTTTACGAAACCCAGACGCTCGGCGCTTACCTTGCGCACGAGCTTTCCAAGCCGAATATGTTTAACCCGAACCCTTCAACAGACATTTTTGTTCTCGGCCCTGAATACGACGTTTCGGGCAATATGATTTTCCGCGATAATCTTATCAGGATGATTAAGGACAAACGAGTGCTTATTCTTATGTCCTGTATTACAAGCGGCAGAACTGTTGAGAGAGCTATGGACAGCGTTGCCTACTACGGCGGCAGGGTTGCGGGAATTTCGGCAGCCTTCAGCGCCGCGGACAATATCGGCGGCATTGAGGTTAACCGCATCTTCAGCGAAAAGGATTTGCCGAGTTACAAGGTTTACGACAAGCACAACTGCCCGCTTTGCCAGCAGGGCATACCCGTTGACGCGCTTGCAAACGGTTACGGTTATTCCAGATTAAGACGATAAAAACATACAAGCCACTGCAAGACGCAGTGGCTTTTCTTCCGTTTCGTATTGACCGAGTATCGTTTTTCGGTTATAATACAAATAATGCAAGTTGTAAAAAAGCAATTATGCAAATAACTGTTACGAGGTATTTATTATGAAAAACTATTTTGATTTAAAGGGTCAGGTTGCTCTTATCACGGGCTGCTCAACAGGTCTCGGCGTTCAGATGGCAAAGGCGCTTGCTAATCAGGGCTGCAACATCGTTGCCGTTGCACGCCGTCAGGACAAGCTTGACGAGGTTGCTGCTATGCTTAAAGCAGAGTACGGCGTTGACGCGCTTGCTCTCCGCTGCGACATCACTGATACCGAAATGGTTAACGAAACCGTTGCAAAGGCGCTTGAGCATTTCGGCAGAATTGACATTCTTATCAACAACGCAGGCACGGGCGCAGTTGCTCCCGCAGAGGATATTACCGACGAGCAGTTCGGCGACGAGTGCAATATTGACCTTTTCGGCTCTTTCAGAGTTGCACGCGCAGTTGCCAAGCAGGCAATGATTCCTGCTAAATACGGCAGAGTTATCAACATTGCTTCAATGTACGGTCTCGTAGGTAATAAAATCGCAGGCTCT
>CADBUK010000002.1 GCA_902797915.1 Oscillospiraceae bacterium | reverse complement strand
CAAAGATGTCAGTTCGTTGCTTAAAACTTAATATTCTACCTTGGTAGGCTGTTTTTGTGCTGTCTGCACAATCTGGTGCAGTTCAAATTCGGCTACCGTGTTTTTTTATGAATTTGAATTTGCAGGAAGTTTCCGGAAACTAATTTTTTGCTGCGCAAAAGCTAAATTGTTTTACAGCTAAACTAATGCCCTGCATGAGCTAAATTGCTTTGCAACTATTATTAGCTTGCCGTGAGGCAAATTTAGCTCAGCTTTTTGCACGCAAAAACGCACCAGCCCTTTTCCTCAAAGCCTTCAATGATTTCAAAGCCGTTTGCGGCGAAGGAGGCTTTAACCTCATCCGCTCTTGAGTCAATAATTCCGCCCGTAATGTAAACGCCGTCGTCGGTCAGGAATTCGCCAACCTGCGTGTTGAACTCCATAATAATATCGGCAACGATGTTTGCAACAACAAGGTTGAATTTGCCGCTTACCTTATCGGAAAGATTGCCGTTAACGGCGTTAAAAACAGGGGGCTCAAAGCCGTTTTCCTTTGCGTTTGCAAGCGCTGTTTTAACCGCTAACTTATCAATGTCAACGCCGAAGGCGCTTTTTGCGCCGAGGAGCAGCGCCGCGATTGAAAGTATGCCGCTGCCGCAGCCTATGTCAAGCACGGTTGAATTATCGTTAACGTATTTTTCAAGCGTTTCAAGGCAAAGCTTTGTAGTCGGGTGGCTGCCCGTGCCGAAGGCAAGACCGGGCTCAAGGTGCAGCACCTTCCTGCCGCCCGCGTCATATTCCTCCTCCCATACGGGACGGATTAACAGCTTTTCGCCAATCGGCATCGGGTGGAAATACTGCTTCCAGTTGTTAACCCAGTCCTCAGCTGCGCAGTCGTTAATTGACCATTCAAAGTCAATGTTCGCGCCGTTAAGCCTTTCCTCAATAAAGGAAACCGCTTCCATCGGGTTTTCGTGCGGGTTAACGTAAACGTGTATCTTTGCTTTGGTGCGGTCCGCGCCGAGCAGACCCTCCTCAATCAAATCAATGTGCGCAATCTCCATAACCTCGTTTTCAAGGTCGGAGTAATCCTCAATGTAAATGCCGTAGGGCACAACCATATTTGCGATTGCGCCTGCGGTTTCCGCGTCGTCAGCGTCAACCGTAATAACTATTTCGTTCCAGCTTTCGTTTTCCATAATCAGTCCTCAAAATTAACCTTGTGTTCGGTTGATGAAAGTCCGTGGTTATAAAGCTTTCTGTTGTCAAGCGCCCACTGCCTGTCCGTAAATTTGCCCGCTTCAACCTTTGAGGTGGAATCGTTGATTTCAAAAATTGTTGCATCCAGCGTGTCAAGCTCGGACAGTATTTCCGCCTCAAGAAACATCGGGCGAACGGGCGAGCCGAATTCGGGCACGCCGTGGTGGCTCAGAATCATATGTTCAATCAGCATCGCTTTTTCACGGCTGACGCCAAGCTTTTTAGCCGCGTCCTCAACGTACATTGCGCCCTTAACAAGATGGCCTATAAGCTCTCCCTCGGTGGAGTAGTTTTTAACAAGCCCCGTCTTGCCAAGCTCAAACTCCCAGGTTTTAGCAACGTCGTGCAGGATTGCGCCCGCAAGCAGCAGCTCGCGGTTAACGTTCGGGTAAACCTTGCAGATTGCCTCCGCCATTTCTACTATCGACGCGGTGTGCAGCATAAGCCCGCCAAGCATTGCGTGGTGCAGTCTGTAAGCGGCGGGGCAGGTAATAAGCGCCTGCTTTTTGTCCGCAAACACCTCAAGCACAAGGCGTTTCAGCTCGTCGTCCTTAAAACCGTTAACCTTTCTTACAAGCCTGTTGTAAAGCATTTCGCCGCCAACCTCGGTCGCGGGTACCAAATCGGAAAGCTGATATTCGTCCGAAGCCGCGGCGGGACGGATTTGGGAAACGCGGAACTGGTCCTTGCCGTTGTATTGCTCAATGTTTCCGCGGATTTTAACAACCATTTCCTCCTCGAATATTCCGCCGCTGTAATCCCACAGCTTTGCGGGCAGGTCGCCGTCCTTGTCGCCTATAATAATATCCAGATAGGTTGAGCCGTTTTTAGCCTTCTTTTCCTCGCATTTTTTCAGGATAACAAAGCCCTCGCTCATCCCGTTCGGTAAGGTTTTAAAATTCATTTTCATCACCTGATTTCTAATTGTTAAATGTATTATATAACATTATCTGTTTATAATCAATAAAAGAAATTTAGCAGTCCCGATAAAAGTATAAGCACCGAAGCGGTTGCCGCCTCGGTGCCTTTAATTCTATTAGTTATTCAATGGTAAGAATATCCGAAAATCCTGTGATATCAAAAATTTCCATCACAATATCGTTAGCGCCCTTAACAGTCATAGCGCCCTGATTTTTCATAATCTTCTGCGCTGAAAGCAAAACTCTTAAACCTGCGGATGAAATATAATCAAGCTTGGTTATATCAAAGGTAAGATTGGTTATTCCGCCAAGTTCCGATTTAACAACTGCTTCAAGCTCGGGAGCTGTTGTGGTTTCCAGTCTGCCTTCAACAGCAAGAGTTAATTCGCTGCCGTTTTTAATCTTATTGATTTTCATAATCATAATCTCCCTTTGTTAAAACTTTTTGTAAATAATCATTTCTGCAGAATCGTCCGTAATGCCGATTTCAATTTCATCTGCAATGTTTTCGCCGGTTGTGGAAGCTGACAAAAGCTTGTTTCTCAGCTCGGTGTTCATTTCGGTTTCAGCCTTTAAGTGCAGGCAAAATGCTTTGTCGTCATCCTCAATCCAGAAGTCTGCGTCATGATTGCTTGTAAGTGCTTTCATCATTCCCGTCATTTCCTCTGCCAACAGAAGAAGGTGAATGGAATCCTTTTTTGACAGTGATTTATAAACGGCAACTGCCTCGGTCTGCTTCAGCGCTTCCGCAATTCCGTCTCCGCCGCTGGTAATATGAATAACGTCAGATTTAATAAGTGCAACTCCTTTGCAAATTCTGTGATAATTTAATTTTATACTTTTCGCAAATAGAGGTCAAGAAATATAAAAGCGCGCTTTATTTTTTGGTAACGTTGTCGCCGTAAATGGTTTTCCAGTCATTCTTCATTGAAATAGCGGTCCAGCCATTCTCTTCACAGCTTTTTGCCATTTTTTCAGCCTTTTCGGGGTTGCCGTTTTCGCGCTCCGTATCATCACAGCAAAGCATAAATGCCTTTGCGGGATATTTGTTGTTGTTAATTGTATATTCGCACATGCTTGAATCGGTGCCGCTGTTGCCGAAGGAAAGCACGGGCTGCTTGCCGATTTCCTGCTGAATAACGGAAACCTTGTTCATATCAAGGTTTTTAATAAGAAAATCGCCGCCCATTATAAGCTTGTCATCATCGTCAAACTTAACGCCCAAGCCGTCAGCATCCTCCTGGTCGTCAGCAACAACGGATTCGTCAGATCCGATAATCTGATTGCTCGGCAGGTCAAATGAAGATGCCTCAATAAGACCTCTTACAATATATCTGTCAGTTCCGCTGACAATATAAACGGTAAATCCGTTGTCTTCAAGAAGGTCAACAACCTCAACCATCGGCTGGTAAAACGCCTCTGCTCTTGTCAGGTTCTCATATCCCGGGCTGGGAGTTTTTGCATATTCTGCAACGTAATCAATAAATTCTTCGGGCGACATTCCTTCAAACGCAGAAGCAACGCCCTTGCCGTGATGCTCCATAGAATTTTCGGCAGAAACGCCCGTATCCATAAACTGCTTAACCTCTGCCGCAACCTCTTTTTCAAACTCGCTTGCCTGGTTCTTGTAGTTCGGGTCTTCCATAACGCGATAGTAATAAATGCAGTGGTCAAAATAGCAGGGGTCTGTTTCGCAGGCAAGTGTTCCGTCAAGGTCAAAAACTGCAATTCTGGCCTCAACCGGGATAAAATCAGCCGAACCCTCTGTTGTAACCGCCTTAACATATTCAAGCAGCTCCGTTTTTGCCGCCGCGTCATCATTCCAAAGGGAAAGGGAAGTATCGCTCACGGCAGGCAGTGCCAGCGTTTTTTCTCCGTTGAGATGCACAATATAAAGTGTGCTTACCGTAATTAATGCAATTGCAAGAATTACGGAAAGTATTTTCCATGCGGTATTGTTTTTTGTTTTTTCCATAAAATAATCTCCTTTCAAAGCATATTTAATTATACATTTATTTCTTTTTCAGTTCAATAAATATTTCAAAAATAATATTTGTTTTTCTTTGCATTAAAACTGTCAGTCGGAATTTGCCGCGCTGTTCTTGACAAAAGATATTTTGATTGCTAAACTATAAAATGGTTTATTATTAAAGTTATCTTTTTTTAATTATTAGGAGGGGTTAAGATGAACCTCATTGATAATTTGTGTATGAATTGCTTTGAGCAGCTTACAGAGGGCAGCGTTTGCTCTCATTGCGGCTTTGATAACGATACGGTTTCGGATATGCTTTTCCTGCCGCGTAAAACGGTTTTAAATCAGCGCTACGTTGTCGGCAACGTTATTTCGCAGGAAAGCGACGCTATAACCTATGTCGGATTTGACACGCAGTCAAAGCGCCTTGTTACAATCAGGGAGCTTCTTCCCAAAAACATCGGCAACCGCCTTGAAGGCAATTCGGACGTGCATATCAGGGAAAGGTATAAAAAGTCGTTTGTTGATTACAAGCGTTCCTTTATAAAGCTGTGGAAAACCCTGCGCAGTATGAACAAGCTGTCTGCGGTTATTCCCGTTATTGAGGTTTTTGAGGAAAATCAGACCGTTTATGCCGTTTGTGAAAAAATGGATTATATTACGCTGCGTGATTTCCTTATCAAGAATGATGAAAACATAATTGACTGGGAGCAGGCAAGGCTTATGTTTATGCCCGTTCTTACAACGCTTGAAAATCTTCATTCAAACGGAATTGTTCACGGCGGAATTAATCCCGACAATCTTGTGCTTTGTGCGGATGGTAAGGTGCGTTTGCTCGGCTTTTGCATCAGCGAGTGCAATTCCGCGCAGAGCGAGCTTGAGTTTAACGAAAACAGCGGCTATACTGCGCTGGAGCAGTATGACAATGTTCATAAAATCTGTCCCGCAACGGATATTTATGCCTTTTCAGCCTGCATTTACCGCGCGCTTGTGGGCACAAATCCTCCGAATGCGGTTGAACGCGAAACTAATGATAAGCTGATGATACCCAACAGAATTGCGGAAACCATTCCCGCACACGTTATTAAAGCGCTCGGCGCAGGGCTTCAGATTTATCCCGAAAAAAGAATTCAGCAGGTTTACGATTTCCGCGAGCTGCTTAACGCCGCGCCGTCAGTTGTTGCAAAGGCAGAGGGCGCCAAGCCCGAAAAGGCGGATTATGTTGAAACTGAGGAGGAGCATATTCGCAGTCAGGAAAAACAGGCGCAGAAGGCTGAAAAGAGCGGCAAGGGAAAGGTTGTTGCAATCGTTGTTATCATCGTTGCAATAGTTGCGGCGCTTGCGGTTTACGTTATCGGCTTTACTGATTTGCTCGGCGGGAATACGGAAACCACAACGGCTCCCGTTTCCGTTGCGCAGGTTCAGGTGCCCGATTTCTGCACCGCGGGTTATACCGAAAGCGACGTTCAGAACAGCGGCAGCTGGAACAAGCAGTTTAAGATAACCTTTGCTTACGAGTTTTCAAAGGACATTGCAGAGGGCGTAGTTTTCAAACAGAGCGTTGCAAAGGGCGAAACCGTTAACGAGGGAACGGAAATTACGCTTACAGTCAGCAAGGGTATTGAAATGGCGACGGTACCCGACGTCGGCGGTCTTACAAAGGATGAGGCTGTTACAAAACTTACGGAGGCGGGCTTTGCTATTAAAATCGTTTCCGTTTATAACCTCGGCGAATATACTCCCGATACCGTAAGGAAGCTTAACGGTATGGTTCCCGCAGCAGGCACGGAGCTTGCCAAGGGCGATGAGGTTATTATTGAGGTTTACGGCGAGGTAGAAACCACAACCGAAGCTGCTACGGAGGCAGTTGCGGAGAATTAAAGGAAATTTCGGGCGGGCATTGCCTGCCCGATTATTATAATGTTTGGTGATTAAATGAGAAAACTTAAAGGCTTAATTGCTTTAATATTGTCAGCGGCAATTTTATTTTCCTGCACGGCGGCGTTTGCGGGAGATTCAATTCTCGGCGTTGATATTTCGTATCATAACGGAACGGTCAGCTTTACGGATTTGCAAAGCAACGGCAAGGATTTTGCAATGATAAGGCTCGGCTATTACAACAAGCTTGATAAAAACTTTGAGCAGAACATCAAGGCTGCCGAGGAAGCGGAAATTGAATACGGCGTTTATCTTTACAGCTATGCTTACTCTGACGCGCAGGCGGAAACCGAGGCAAATTTTGTTGTTGAAACGCTTTCAAAGTATTGCTCGCACGCAAAGCATTTCACACTGCCCGTTGCGTATGACCTTGAAGACCAGAAGATGATTGACAAGGGGCTTACCAAGGCGCAGATAACAAATCAGATGAACATTTTCTGCGGCATTATCAGAGACGCGGGTTATACCCCTATGGTCTATGCAAACCGCAACTGGCTTACTAATTATATTGATTTAAACGAGATTGTTAAAAACGATTATAAAATCTGGTACGCTTACTGGCCAAGCGCTCTGCCCTCCGATTTTTCAAAGCAGATTGAAATCGGAAACACAAAGGTTAAGGCTGATATGTGGCAGTATTTCGGCGCGGATGAGGCAAGCAGCACCGTCTTCGATTTGAACGTTATTTACGACGCCGCGTCCCTTATAACGCCCCGTGAATGTAACCACAGCTTTGACATCGTGGAATTTGTTTCGCCCACAACGCAGTCAAGGGGCTATACCCTGCACACCTGCTCAAAATGCGGCAGGGAGTTTAAAACAAATTTCATTACAAAACTGCCCGTTAACGGTTGGAATCTGATTAACGACAGGTGGTATTATTACGCTGACGGAACCTTCCTTACAGGCTGGGCGCATATTAAAAATCAGTGGTATTATTTCAACGCCTCGGGCGTAATGCAGACGGGCTGGCAAAAGCTTGGCAGCATCTGGTATTATCTTGACGAAAACGGCGCAATGCAAACAGGGTGGATAAATCTTGATTCCGTTTGGTATTACTGCGATGAAAACGGCGCTATGAAAACGGGTTGGCAGTACATTGACGGCAAGTGGTATTATTTCAGCTCAAACGGCGATATGGCTAAGGGCTGGCACAAATTCGGCAGCAGTTGGTATTATTTTAAAAACAGCGGCGCTATGGCGGTCGGCTGGCAGAAAATCGGCTCGGAGTGGTATTACTTTAACTCAAACGGCACTATGTACAGCGGCTGGCTGAGGGTTTCGGGCAAGTGGTTCTACTTTGATTTGTCGGGCAAAATGCTTGCAGGCACGCAAAAGTTAATTGACGGCAGGTCTTACAGGTTTAACAGCTCAGGCGTGTGCTTGTACAAATAAACATCTTATTGGGCGATGGTTTTCATCGCCCTTTTTTCAAAATTTGACTAAATTCGTATTATAATGTATAATATATAGACTTCATTTTTGAGGAGCTTGTATTATGAAAAGAATTTGCAGCCTGCTTTTAGCGGTGGTTATATTGCTTTCCGTCTTTGCGGGTTTTGAAATAAATGCTCAGGCGGCAACCTCGGGCGATTCCGTTGTTGCTTATGCAAGGCAGTATGTCGGCTATTCGTATGTCAGCGGCGGCAGCTCGCCTGAAACGGGCTTTGACTGCTCGGGCTTTACTATGTATATTTACGGCCATTTCGGAGTTAGTCTGCCCCACAGCTCAAGTATGATTTACAATAACCCCTCCGATTACGGCACGCTTATTGCAACCGATGATTATTCAAAGGCGCTGCCGGGCGATTTGATTTGCTGGACGGGGCACGTCGGAATTTATTCGGGTATTTATGATTATAACGGCACTTACAGGGGCTTTCTGATTGACGCCGCCAACTCAAGAAGGGGCGTTGTTGAACAGCCTATCTGGGAGTCAAACGGTTCTTATAAGGTTATCAGGCTCAAGGGTATCGGCAACCCCGTAACCACGGGCGAAATGTCCGTTCCCGTTGTTTCGCTGGACAAGGCTTCCTATTCGGTGGGCGATACCGTTTATGTAATCTGGGCTTCAACCTCTGCTAATTCGGATTTTAAGAATTACAACGTTGTTATTACTAATACCTCCACGGGTAAGGTAATTTTTTCAGGCGCTGTCGGCACGGAGGGCAATCCTTATAATACCGACTATTCCTTCAGAATTCCAACCCCGGGCCAGTACAGAATCAGGGTTATTGCCGTTCCGTATAACGACGCGGAAAGCAGGCAGAAGAGCGCTTCGGCTTACATTACCGTCGGCAATTCAATTGCTTCGATTGACGGTTATATCACAAGCGGTTTAAACGTTTCTCTGGCAGACGGCTGGTATTTTGATTCAAACGGCAAGGTTTATTACGTTGCTTCAAAGCAGCTTAAAACAGGCTGGTTCAGGTATGCGGGCAAGTGGTATTGCGCTGACGAAAAGGGCGTACTGCGCACTTTCTGGTATCTTGAAAACGGCAACTGGTATTTTCTCGGCGCGGGCGCTATGTATACGGGCTGGGGGCTCATTTCGGGCAAATGGTATTATTTCAACTCCTCTGGCGTAATGCAGACGGGCTGGCTGAAAATCAAAAACGTCTGGTACTATTTTGATGAAAACGGCGTAATGCAAACCGAATGGCAGGAGCTTTCGGGCGTCTGGTATTATCTCGGCGAGGACGGCTCAATGCAGACGGGCTGGCAAAAGCTTGACGGTAAATGGTATTACTTCAATTCCTCCGGCGCAATGGTTAAGGGCTGGCAAAAGCTTGACGGCAAGTGGTATTATTTCAGCTCAAACGGCGCAATGGCTAAGGGCTGGCTGCTTTCAAACGGCAAGTGGTATTACCTTAACGGCGGCGGAGATATGGCAACGGGCTGGAAACAGCTTTCGGGCAAGTGGTATTACCTCAGCGCAAGCGGCGCAATGGTAACGGGTATGCAAACCGTTTCCGAAAAGGTTTATTACTTTAACGCCGACGGCGTAATGCAGACGGGCTGGCAAAAGATTAATGACGTCTGGTATTATTTTGAAGAATCGGGCGCAATGAAAACGGGCTGGCTTCAAATCGGCAGCGTGTGGTATTATCTTAACGAGGACGGCTCAATGCAGACGGGCTGGCTTGATATAAGCGGCGCAAAGTTCTATCTTAACCAAAACGGCTCTATGGTAACGGGCTGGAAGGATATTGACGGCAACCGCTATTATTTCAACAATAACGGCGTTATGCGCAAGGGCTGGCTGCTGCTTGACGGCAAGTGGTATTATATTGATGAAGACGGCGCAATGCTTAAAGATACAACCAAAACCGTTAAGGACGTTGAATACATATTTGATGAAAACGGAGTATGTACAAATCCGTAAAATAAAAGGATGTTCACTGCTTGTGAACATCCTTTTTTAATTTGATAATGAGTTGCGGAACATATCCGAAATTTTATTTGCAATCGCTTTGTGCTTGGGCATATCAAGCCCTGCGTCCTCGGCAATAATTTCATCCGCGCAGGCGCGGCAGATTTTCAGCGTTTCCATATCGCCAAGCATATCGGCAATTTTAAGGTCGGGCAGACCGTGCTGACGGCTGCCGAAGAAATCGCCGGGGCCTCTTTGTTTCAAATCCTCGTCGGCAATTTTAAAGCCGTCGGAGTACTTTTTCATAATCTGCAGGCGTTCCTGCGCGTTGTCGCCCTCGCTGTCCGAAATCAGAATACAGTAAGACCCCGCGCTGCCTCTGCCGACTCTGCCTCTTAACTGGTGCAGCTGTGAAAGCCCGAAGCGCTCTGCGTTTTCAATTACCATAATCGTTGCGTTCGGCACGTCAACGCCGACTTCAATAACCGTTGTGGATACAAGCACCTTAACGCTGCCCTCGGCAAAGGAACGCATAATTTCATCCTTTGACTTCGGCTTCATCTTGCCGTGCAGTATGCCGAGGTTGTAGCCGTAAAACGCGCCGTTTGCAAGCTCCTCGGCGTATTTTTCGGCAGACGCAAGCGTCGGCTCCTCGCCGTCAACAAGAGGGCAGACGATGTACGCCTGTTCGCCCCTTGCAATCGCTTTTTTTATGAAATCGTAAATCCGTTTGCGGTAAGAGGAATTAACAACGTCCGTTCTTACAGGCTGTCTGCCCGGCGGCAGCTCGTCCAAAATTGAAATATCAAGGTCGCCGTAAATCATCAGCGCAAGCGTGCGCGGAATGGGCGTAGCGCTCATAACAAGCGTGTGCACCTCGTCGCCCTTCATTGCAAGGGTTGCACGTTGGTTTACGCCGAAACGGTGCTGCTCGTCGGTAATAACAAGCGCAAGCTTTTTAAATTCAACGTCGTTCTGAATTATTGCGTGCGTGCCTATGATAAGGTCAATTTCCCCGTCCATAAGCCGCGCCTTTATTTCGCGCTTTTCCTTTGCGGGTGTGCTGCCCGTAAGCAGCTCAACTCTTATCCCGCTTCCGCTCAGCATCGGCGCAAGCGTTGCAAAATGCTGGTTTGCAAGTATTTCCGTAGGCGCCATAAGCGCAGCCTGATAACCGTTTTTTACTGCGGTAAATATCACGCCCGCCGCAACTGCGGTTTTGCCGCTGCCCACGTCGCCCTGAATAAGCCTGTTCATCGGGTATTCGGATTGCATATCGCTTACGCAGTCTGCAATTGCCCGTCTTTGAGCGCCTGTGGGCTCAAAGGGCAGAAGCCTGTAAAAATCGTCGGTAAAGTCCTGCGTAACGCTCAGCTTCGTTTTGGTTTTCTTCTTGCTTTTCAGCTTCATCAGCCCGAGCTGTAAAACTAAAAGTTCCTCAAAAATCAGCCTTTTACGCGCTGACTGAGCGTTATTATCGCTGTCGGGGAAATGAATTTGCCTCATTGCAAAATCAAGCCCTGCTAAGCCGAATTTTTCCCTGATTTCAAGCGGCAGTGTTTCGTCAAACTCAGGCAGAGCGTCAAGCGCGGTTTTCATAACCTTTGCAATAGCCTTTGAGTTCAGTCTGTCGGTTGCGGGGTAAATCGGGTGTATTCCTATGTTCAGCGCCGCCTTTTCAATTTGCGGTGCGCTCATTTCAACGCTTGTCAGCCTTTTTTCAAGCTTGCCGTAAAGCACATAATCCTCGTAAAGCTTCAGCGAATTTGCAAGGTATTTGTTGTTGAAAATCGTTACGTTGATTATTGTTTCGCCGTCTGAAAAGCTGCATTTAAACAGCGTCATTCCCTTGCGGACGTAATGCTCCTTAACAGGCTTAATAAGCGTTGCTTTAATGCTCACGGGCTCGCCCTCGGGGCAGTCGAGCGCTTTAATGTCGGCGCTCCAGTCCTGATAAGCCCTCGGGTAGTATTCAACCAAATCCTTAACGCAGAAAATGCCGAGCTTATGAAAAAGCTCGGCTCTTTTTTCTCCAACACCCTTTATATACTTTACGTCGCTGTTAAGGGTAAGCATACAATCACCATTAAAAATAATGTTTATTCTGCTGAAATTATGAAATAGTAAATCGGCTGACCGCCGTTTACGATTGTGAATTCAATATCGTCGCCGTACTTGTCGGCAAGCCTTTGCTGACTTTCCTCAGCCATTTCCTCGGTTGCGTCTTCGCCGAAGATTATTGTAACAAGCGCAGTCTGGTTGCGTTTAATAATTTTATCGGCAGCCTTAAACGCTATGTCGGCGGTGTTCTCGCCTATGAATTTAATCTTGCCGTTGCACAGGCCCATAATCTCGCCCTGCTTAACGGGACGTCCGTCAACCTCACTGTCCCTTGCGGCAAAGGTTACCTGTGCGGTGGCAACGCTTTCAGCCGCCTCCATCATATTCATCTGATTAGTGTCGGCGTCGTCGTTCTCGTCAAAAATCAGCATTGCGGAAATTCCCTGCGGTATGGTTTTCGTCTGCAAAACGCGTACCTCTCTGCCTTCGGCAAGGGAAATTGCCTGCTCCGCCGCCATAATAATATTCTTGTTGTTAGGCAGCACAAAAACGGTTTTTGCGGGGGTTGCCATAATTGCGTTAACAATGTCGTCGGTGGAGGGGTTCATAGTCTGCCCGCCGCTGACAACAACATCTGCGCCGAGGTCTTTGAACAGGTCTGCCAGTCCGTCGCCCGCGCTTACTGCAACGAAGCCGTAGTCGTTAACGGGCTCTGCCTCGGGCATAACGGGCGGCTCGCCCTCCTTCATACCAACCTCTGCGTTACGGTGCTGATAACGCATATTGTCAATTTTTATGTTGATAAGCGGGCCGTATTCAAGCGCAGCCTGAATAACGTTACCAGGTTCGTTTGAATGAACGTGAACCTTAATAATGTCGCTGTCGTCAACCACAACAACGCAGTCGCCGATGGACTCAAGGTAAGCGCGAAGCTTGAGCGGGTCCTTCTTTTTTGCGCCGTTTGCTTTTTCAATCAGGAATTCGGAGCAATAGCCGAATTCAATATCTCCCGAAGCGTTTGCAACGGTTGATTTATCGGGTACTGAAACGGGCGTAACCGTGCCTGCGCTGTCAAGCGCCTGAACGATAACGTCGTTTTCAAAAACGCTGAGGAAGCCCTCGAGTATAAGCACAAGTCCCTGACCGCCTGCGTCAACAACGCCCGCTTTTTTAAGCACGGGAAGCTGTTCGGGCGTTTTTGCCAGCGCCTCTCTTGCCGCCATAAGCCCCGCAAAGCCGACCTCAAGCGCGTCGTCCATTGTGTCCGCCATTTCGTTTGCCGCCTCTGAAGCCTTGCGGATAACGGTAAGAATTGTACCCTCCGTCGGGTTCATTACCGCCTTGTAAGCGGCGTCAACAGCGTTTGTAAATGCGTTTGCCAAATCCTTTGCGCCCGCGCTTTCAAGCCCCTTAAAGCTTTTTGCAAAGCCCCTGAAAATAAGGGAAAGGATAACGCCGCTGTTTCCCCTTGCGCCCCTTAACAGAGCGGAGGCGCAGCGTGAAGAAGCCTCCGAAAGCGTGCAGTCGTCGGGCAAAACAGCCATTTCTTTAGCCGCCGCGCCGATTGTCATGCTCATATTTGTACCTGTGTCGCCGTCGGGAACGGGGAAGATGTTGAGCGCGTCAACCGCCTGTCTGCTGTTTGAAATATTATTTGAACCGGAAATAATTCCGTCTCTGAACATTTTTCCTGTTATCATTTGCTAATGTACTCCTTAGGAAGAGTGTGTGTTAGTTGATTTCGTCAATAAAAACGTTAACCTTTGCAACCTTTAAATCGGTTACGGATTCAACTGTATATCTCACCTTGTTGGTAATGCTGTCAGCAATTGTGTTGATATTAACACCGTAGGAAACCGCAATGTGCAGGTTTATAACGAGCGCACCGTTAACGCTTTTAACCGTTACGCCCTGATTTGAAGTGTCAATATTAACCTTGTTTTTGATTAAAGATTTAATGCTCTGAACAGGGTTGGTGTTAACCATTCCCGTAACGCCGAAGCAGGATTGCGCAGTTTGCCCAACAAGCTTCGAAAAGTAATTATTTGTTATTTGAATGTAGCCGTTCGGGTTTTCAAATTTAATCATAGCCATCCTCCGTCATTACCTGATTGGGTATTATAATATATCTCTATTTATATATCAATAGATTTTATAAATAGTTAATAATTATTCCGAAATGAAATACCAGTTTTCGATATTTCCGAAGCAGTTGTACTGAATTCCCTGCATATCGCCGTTCATTGCCTTTGAAAAGCAAATCATTCCCTTTCTGTAAAGCAGGGGAATGTATGGCGTTTCGTTTGAAAAGGAAAGCAAAAACGCTCCAAGCTCTCCGCCGTCAAGGAAATTGTAGTATTCCTCTCCAGCCTTGCTGCTGCCCGTGTCAATGCCGTAGTGCGCCGCGCCCGCGTTTGTGAAAAACGTTTTCAGGCTCATACTCGGCGGCAGCTTAACCTCGCCTATGTACAGGCTGAAGCTTTCGTTCTGAATAAGCCTGAAGTATTCGTCGTCGCTCTCCGCCGCAACAAGCGAAACGCTGAAGCCCGCCGCCTCAAGCTGCTGCTTTATAAGCGCCGCGCAGGCTCTCCTGTCCGTGTTCTGCGAGTTGTAAAGCAGTGAAAGCGAAAGGTTTGAGTAACCGCTCTGCGCAATCGCCTGCTTTGCGGCGTTAATGTCTGCCGTGCTTTCAAACAGCGCTGTTGTTGACAGCTCAAACTGCGGGTTAAATATTCCCGTAGCAACCTGCGCAAAGCCACCGTAAGCGCTTTTTACAAGCGACTGCCTGTCAACCGCCAGCGCAATTGCCTTGCGGATTGAAGCGTTGGACGTTATGCCGCTTTTATTATTTACGCCGATGTAAACAAGGTTATTCATATTAACCAGCTTTTTGTTAGCGCTTATTTTGCGTGAGGAATTTGTGCTCAAATCCCTGAAGGCAAAGCTGATGTTGCCTATGTTTATTGCGTTGTCAATGGAATCGTTTTCCGCAATGTTTTCAAGGTGTATTGTAGTAAGGTGCGGCTTGAAGCTGTCGGTAACATTTGCCTTTAAAACCGTTTCGTTACCCTCGGTTGCGAAATAATACCTGCCGCTGCCTATCGGAAAGCCGTCCGAGCTGCCGCTGATAATCGGGAAAATCAGCAGGTTGTGTGCGTAACTGTTAGGCGTGTTAAGCTCAAACACAACCTCGGTTTCGGAAACGGCGGAGCAGTCTGAAATTTCCTCAAGCATACCACCCCAGTAAGCCGAGCTCTTAGCCTTTTCAAACGAGTTTACAACGTCGTTTGCCTTAACCGTTGTGCCGTCTGAAAACTCAATTCCGCTTGTGATGTCAACGAAAAGGGTTTTCGAGTCTTTGTAGCGGTAGCCTGAGGCAAGGTTAAGCGTTGCCTTATAGTTTTCGTCAAGGCTGAAAAGTCCTTCAAACACAAGCTGCGCAAGTATCTGATTGCTCTGCGTAACCGCTTCAAACGGGTTAAGACTGTCCGCCTGCGAGTAGCAGAGCTTGAACGTGGTGTTGTCGTCGGGAATGATTTCCTCGTCGGACTGCGCAACGGTAGTCTGAACCTGCGTTACTCTGTTATCCTGCGGCTTTTTCGCACAGGCGGTAAGCGTCAGCAAAATCAGCACGGCTGCAAGCAGTGCCGCAAATATTCTTTTTGCCATTCGTTACCTCCTGAACGCTTCGGTGTAAACGGTTTTGCCCGTTTTGTCGTCAATTTCAAAAAAACAGCCCTCGCAAACGCATTTGCCGTCAGGGTTTTTAAAACGCACGGGCAGCCCCGTCTGCATTTTTTTGATTGCAAGCTCGGGCTCAATTCCCAAAACGGAATTAACCGCGCCCGTCATTCCAAGGTCGGTAATATACCCCGTGCCGTTTTGTAAAATCTGATTATCCGAGGTCTGAACGTGGGTGTGCGTTCCGAAAATTGCTGAAATTCTGCCGTCAAGGTAAAAACCCATCGCCCTTTTTTCGCTTGTGGCCTCGGCGTGAAAATCAACAATTATTATTCTGCAGTCTTCCTTCTGCGCCTTTTCAACCATTTCGTCGGCGCAGTCAAAGGCGTTGCTGTGCGTTTCAAGGTAAACGTTGCCCTGAAGGTTAATAACCGCCGCCTTTGTAAATCCCAAATCAATAACGGCAACGCCGCTTCCGGGCGCCGAAGGATGAAAGTTAGCGGGGCGGATAATCCTGCTGTGCTCGTCCAGATAATCGTAAATCTCAGGTCTGCGCAGGGCGTGATTGCCAAGGGTAATAACGTCAGCCCCGCAGTTGAAAAGCTGCTCTGCGGATTGCGGAGTAACCCCGTTTCCGAGCGCTGAATTTTCCCCGTTTACTATTACAAAATCCGCGCCGTAACGTTTTTTCAGCTCGGGCAGTGCCTCGCCCAGATAGTTACATCCCGCGGTTGAAACAATATCTCCTATTGCAAGAAATTTCACTTTAACACCGTTTCTAATTTTTGATTTTAAGCAGAGTCACACTGCTCAACTCTTTATTATACTATATTTTTTTGATAATTACAACATACAATAGTATGATTTATCGTGTTTTAAACCGAAAAGAATTGCGCCTCCCGTTTTATCAATTGGGCAAAATACATATTTTTTTGTGGCGTTTTTAGTCAAAATATAAGAAAAGTATGTATATTCTTGTAATTCAATTAGTAATAATATATAATTAAACTGAAATAATTTATACTAAATCCATTAATAGCAGCGCAATTTTTTTTGTGTTGCGCATTACGAAAGGGGTATTGAAAAATGGGATTAATTAAAGCCGGTGTCGGCGCGCTTGGCGGCGCAATGGCAGATCAGTGGAGAGAGTATTTTTACTGCGAGTCGCTTGATAAGGACGTACTTGTAGTTAAAGGTTCAAAAAGAACCGGCGGTCGCTCTTCAAATACTAAGGGAAGTGATAATATCATTTCAAACGGCTCAATCATCGCTGTTGCTGACGGCCAGTGTATGATTATCGTTGAGCAGGGTAAAATCGTAGAGGTTTGCGCAGAACCGGGCGAGTTTACATACGACACCTCAACAGAGCCTTCAATTTTCTACGGCGGTCTCGGCGACGGTATTAAGAATACGTTTGCAACAATCGGTAAGCGTTTCACCTTCGGCGGCGATACTGCTAAGGACCAGCGCGTTTACTACTTCAACACAAAGGAAATTCTTGACAATAAGTTCGGCACTCCGAACCCCGTTCTTTTCCGCATTGTTGATTCAAAAATCGGTCTTGATATGGAAACCGATTTAAGATGCAGCGGCGTATATTCTTACAAGGTTGTTAACCCGCTTCTTTTCTACACAAACGTTTGCGGTAATGTTGAAACCGAGTACAGAAGGGAAGAAATTGACGGTCAGCTTAAAACTGAATTCGTTGACGCTCTTTCACAGGGTCTCGGCGCTCTTTCAGCGCTTGAGCTTCGTCCGAGCCAGATTCCAGGCCACACAAAAGAGCTCAAGGACGCAATGAACGAAGCGCTCCGCGAGGACTGGGCTAACCAGAGAGGTTTGGCGGTAGTTAAAATCGCTCTTAACCCGATTGTAATGAACGAGGACGACGCAGAGGAACTCAAGAGATATCAGCGCGGTGCTGCTGCCGGAAGAAATCCGGGTATGGCAGGCGGCGTATTCCTCGAGTCTCAGGGCGAGGCTATGCGCAACGCGGCAAGCAATCCGAACGGCGCAATGGGCGGCTTCTTCGGTATGGGTATGGCTATGAACGCAGGCGGCAATACCGCTCAGAATTTATTTGCAATGGGTCAGCAGCAACAGGCTCAGCAACAGCAGTATCAGCAGCCCGTTCAGCAGCAGGCGCCTCCTCAGCAGCAGGCTCCTGCAGCAGCAGGCGGCTGGCAGTGCCCGCAGTGCGGCACACAGGCAAACGGCAAGTTCTGCCCTAATTGCGGAACACCTCAGCCCGCACCTCAGCCACAGGCTGACGGTTGGCAGTGCGCACAGTGCGGCACAACAAATCAGGGCAAGTTCTGTATGAACTGTGGCAGCCCGAAGCCCGCAGGCGCTCCGCTTTATAAGTGCGACAAGTGCGGCTGGACCCCCGAGGACCCTCATAATCCTCCTAAGTTCTGCCCGCAGTGCGGCGATCCTTTTGACGCTAACGACGCTCAGTGAAAATTCTTTTGCTTTTTCAGCTAAAATAACAGGGCAAGGGGAGCTTTCCCTTTGCCCTCAAAATAAAAATTAGGAGATTTTGAAATGGGACTTTTTGATAAAAAAGAATGTGCGATTTGCGGCAAATCCGTTGGTATGCTCGGCTCAAGAAAGGTTGAGGACGGCACAATCTGCTCTGATTGCACAAAGAAGCTTTCACCGTTTTTCAGTGAAAGAAAAAAATCAACCGTTGCTGAAATTCAGCAGCAGCTTCAGTACAGGGAGCAGAACAGGCAGAACCTTAATCACTTTAACGCAACAAGAACTCTCGGTAATTCCACAAAGGTTATTATTGACGATACGCAGAGAAAGTTTGTAGTCAGCAGAAAGAGCGATTTCAGAGCTGAAAATGCAGATATTATCGACCTTTCTCAGGTTACGGGCGTTCGTATTGAGTATGATGAGGACAGGGATGAGGTTCGTACTCCCGAGGGTAATTCCTATAACCCGCCTCAGTATAAGTATGAATATCAGATTGAAATCCATATTAACGTAAACCACCCGTATTTCAGCGAAATCAGCTTTGACGTTACGCCTTACAGGATGGAACGCTATAATGCCGAATTCCAGCGTTATGACCAGATTGCTAATGAAATCGTAATGGCTCTCGGCGGAAACGGTATGAATATGGGCGGCGGCTTCCAGCAGCCTATGCAGGGCGGCTATCAGCAGATGGGCGGCGGATATCAGCAGCCTATGCAGAACGGTTATCAGCAGATGGGCGGCGGTTATCAGCAGCAGCCTATGCAGGGCGGTTATCAGCAACAGCCTATGCAGGGCGGTTATCAGCAGCAACCGATGCAGGGCGGTTATCAGCAGCAGCCGATGCAGAACGGTTATCAGCAGCAGCCTATGCAGTGGGTTTGCCCTAACTGCGGCGCGCCGAACACCACTAATTTCTGCCAGAATTGCGGAACCCCCAAGGCATAAACTGTGATTTTTCTTAATTAAAGGAGAATGTAATGTCAGCTTTACTTGATTATAAATGTCCTGCGTGCGGCGGCGCTCTTGAATTTGACACCGCCACGCAAAAGATGAAGTGCCCTTACTGCGGCTCCGCTTATGAGATGAGCGAGCTTCAGAATAAGGACACCGTGCTGGACACTCAGGAGGCAAATGTTCAGGATGACTCAATGCCTCAGGATAGCTTTAACTGGAATGAAGCAGGGCAGGACTGGAACGGAGAGGACGCTAATATGTCCGTTTTCGTTTGTAAATCCTGCGGCGGCGAAATCGTAGGTGATCAGAATACGGTTGCAACCGCCTGCCCTTACTGCGGCAACCCCGTTGTAATGAGCGGCAGACTTTCAGGTATGCTTAAACCAAACTATGTAATTCCTTTCCAGCTTGATAAAAACGCCGCAAAGGCAAAGCTGAAAGAATATGTAAGCTCAAAGAAATTTGCGCCAAGCACGTTTAAGAGCGAAAATAAGCTTGAGGAAATCAAGGGTATTTACGTTCCTTTCTGGCTTTTTGATTCACAGATAAACGCTGCGGCAAACTTTGAGGCTACTAAGGTCAGAAAATGGTCTGACAGCAGTTACGATTATACCGAAACAAGCTACTTTGACATTTACCGTCAGGGCAATATGGCGTTTGCAAATATCCCTGTTGACGGTTCGTCAAAAATGCCCGACGAGCTTATGGAATCCATTGAGCCGTTTGATTTCAGCGGCGCCGTTGATTTCCAGACGGCTTACCTTGCAGGCTATCTTGCAGATAAATATGACGTTGATATGCAGGCAAGTGTTCCGAGGGCAAATGAAAGAATTAAAGCCAGCGCAGAGGATACGCTTCAAACCACGATTTCGGGCTACACAAGCGTTAGGCCGAGGACTTCAAGCGTTCAGCTTCTCAATGGTGTTTCCAAATATGCGCTTTACCCCGTTTGGCTGCTTAACACTACATACAAGGGCGAAAAATACACCTTTGCTATGAACGGCCAGACAGGTAAATTCGTAGGCAACCTTCCTGTTGACAAGGGCAAGCTTGCAGCTCTTTTTGCAGGTATTACAGTCGGCGGCTCGGCAGTTCTCAGCCTTGTTGCCAAGCTTTTGGGATTAATTTAAGGGGGCAGTTATGAAAAAGAAAGTTTTAGTTTTTATTACAACCTTTGCCCTTCTTATCAGTATGGCAATTCCCGCTTTTGCCGCTGAGTCCTACGGCTACGGCGCTTCTGCGGCAGACAGCTCCTCTGCAACTATCGCACAGAGCATTTACGACACCTACGGCATTGAAGCTTTCCTTGTTGTTGACAATGAAAACGAGGCGGAAAACGCTTCAGTTGAGCTTGCAAAAAGCTCCGTCAGCAGCCTTGCAAGCGGGAACAATGTTGTAATGCTCTCCATCACTGCAACGGAGTATTACCTTTACAAATCAGGTACTGCGGAGAATTACGATTTTACCGCAAGCGAGCTTTATGCTGATTTAAAGGAATACGACCTTGCCGGTGAGTATGAGATGGCAACCGTAACCTTCCTTAACGACGTTAATCTCGTTCTGGCAGGCGGTGCCGTAACTTCGTCAAGTGATACTCCTTCAACAACGGGTAATCCTTATAATACCCCGGTTTCAGACGGCTCACGAGTTGTAGACGCTGCAGACCTTCTTACCGATTCCGAGGAAGCGGAGCTTGTAGCGAAGCTTGACGAAATCAGCCAGCGCCAGCAGTTTGACGTTGTTGTAGTTACAACTGACACACTTGATTACAAATCCGCAATGGCTTATGCCGACGATTTTTACGATTACAACGGCTACGGCTTCGGCGCTTCCAACGACGGCTGCCTGCTGCTTATCAGCGTTGAAGGCGGACCCGGTAACCGCGACTGGTGGATTAGCACCACGGGCTACGGCATTACCGCGCTTACCGACGCGGGTATCAATTACATCGGCGAGGAGATTGTGCCGAGCCTTAAAAAGGACGACTGGGCAGGCGGTTTTACCAAGTATGCCGATTTGGTTGACGAGTTTGTAACTCAGGCAAAAACGGGCACTCCTTATGATGTAAACAATATGCCGAAAACCGCTAAGGAAACCTTAAAGGGTATTCTTATTGCAATCGGTATTGCGCTTGTTGCGGCGCTTATCGCAGTGCTCAAGGTTAAGAGCAATTATAAGCCCGTTAAGTTTAACAGCAGCGCTTCCGATTATCTTGTTCCGGGTTCATTTGTTGTAACGGGCTCTTATGATAATTTCGTTACCACAAGCGTAAGCAAAACCAGAAGGGAAAGCTCGTCGTCAGGCGGCGGCAGCTCAACCCACAGCGGTTCTTCGGGTACAAGCCACGGCGGCGGAGGAGGTAAGTTCTGATGAGTGCGGAACTTATTACCTTTGAAAAATTACCCACAAATCTTGATGAGTTAAAGCAGATTGCGGATTTAAGCTCTCCGTTTAAAACCGCCGCGCTTGCGGTTGCAGTTTTCAACAATTATGCAAATAATGTTGACGCTACGATAGAAATGCTCAATTACATCAAGGGTCCGCGCCCGCTTTCCCAGTATGAAATTCAGTTTATCAGGGACAGATTACAGGGCAAGGCATACGTTATCCGCTCATATTTTAAGGGCACAAGCCCTCAGAATGACTATACCCCTGCCGCTCCTTATCAGGTAGAGGTTTCGGATAACCCCTATTCCTACACAAACGAGGGCTATGCTACATTATGGCTCAAGTCCTCGGGTGCAGACAGTCCCAGACAGGTAGTCCTGCGCAATAAGCCCAGCACGGGCGAATGGTTCCTTTGGGAAGCGATGTTCCTCGGCGACATCAGAATTCCCACCTCACAGGACGAATGGGCATAACTTAATAAAAAAATACCGTTCCGAAAGGGACGGTATTTTTTAGTGGTCAGTTGTCGGAAAATTTGAAAAGATGTTTGCTCTGTCTTGCCATTTGTGTTATTATATAACATATTATTATTTACGGAGATGTTGTTATGGCAGATATAAATGAAAAACGCCATCTTGAATTGTTCAAAAGGCTTGTTGAAACGGACAGCCCCTCGTATAATGAGCGCAAGGCGGCTGATTTGATTATGTCAGAGCTTGCCTCAATGGGCATTCCCTGCGAGGAGGATGACTCCGCCGCTAAGCTCGGCGGAACGGCGGGCAATGTTTTTGCCCGCATTGATGGTAATGTTGACGCTTCGGCGCTGCTTTTTTCATCGCATATGGATAACGTTGAGCCCTCCTGCAACAAAAAGTTTGTTTTAGGCGGGGATGGCATAATCCGTTCGGACGGCACTACCGTTCTCGGCGCGGACGATTTTGCGGGCGTATCAAGCATTCTTGAGGCTGTTCGCACCGTGGTTGAAAACAATTTGCCGCACCGCACGATTGAGCTTCTGTTTACTCCCGCAGAGGAGGTTTTCTGCGGCGGAGCGGAGTATTTTGATTATTCCCGCCTGCAGTCAAAGGAAGCCTATGTTTTTGATTTGGACGGCGACGTCGGCACAGCCTGTATTGCCGCGCCCACAATTATTAAGTACACTATTAAGTTTAAGGGCAAAAGCGCCCACGCGGGCTTTGCTTCACACCTCGGCGTGCATGCAATCAAGGCTGCCTCCGCTGCCGTTTGCGCAATAAACTGCGGTCAGGTTGATGATGAAACCACCGTTAATATCGGCATTATCAGCGGCGGCAAGGCAACTAATATTGTTCCCGACGAGTGCGAAATCGTCGGCGAGGTGCGTTCCTTTAATCACGAAAAGGCTCAGGCAAAGGCAGAGGAAATCAGGGCGATTGCTCAGGCAGAGGCAGAGAAAATCGGCGCCAAAGCAGAGTTTGCCTCAACCGTCAGCACTGTTGCTTATGATTTTTCGCGTGACAGCAGCGTGTGCAAACGTTTTGCAAACTGCTGTGCGGCGCTTGGTATTGAGCCCAAATTTGAGCCGTCCTTCGGCGGCAGCGATAATAACGTTTTTGCAGCCAACGGGCTTACGGGCGTCGTTTGCTCCGCCGCAATGTACGACTGTCATACCACTGCCGAGTGGTGCAAGGCTGAGGAGCTGCACAAGGCGGCAAGGCTTGCGCTTCAATTAATGATTTCCAAGGACTGATTATGTTAAATCAATTTTCAAGAACTGAACTGATTTTAGGCGCCGCCGCTATGGAAAAGCTTGCTAACAGCAAGGTTGCGGTAATCGGGCTCGGCGCGTCGGGTGCTGCCTGCGCGGAAGCGCTTGCAAGAAGCGCAGTCGGCTGTATTGCGCTGCTTTCGGGCGAAACCGTAACCGACGATATGCTCGGCGGCAGTATAATTGCAAATCGGGAAACGCTTGGCTTAAACGCCGTGGACGTTGCCGAAAAACGCCTGCTTTCAATCAACAGTGAAATTAAAATTTTAAAAAATCCGCTGCCCGAGGCAACGGAAACGCCCGATTTTTCAGGCTGTGATTATGTTGTGAATACCTCGTTTGATTTGGATTTAACCGCCGTTCTTGCGGCACGGGCGCAGGCTTGCGACACGCCGATTATCAGCGTTCTCGATTTCGGCGGTATTGCCTTTGCAAATGCGGAGTTTAAGATTGCGGACGTCAATAAAATTCCGCAGGCGAAATCGCTCGGCTTTGAGCTTCGCAGGGCGGGGGTTAAAAAGCACAGGGTAGTTTATCCTGTTAACGTAACGGGGGGCGCATCTCAGTCCCACGAATTTGCGGGCATTAACGCCTGCGCTCTCGGCTTAATTGCCGCGGGCGAGGTTATTAAAGGTATTACGGGAGTTACAAACAATGGCAAGGGAGCTTGAAAAACACCAGCTTTATCAGCGCAGTTTAATAAAAAAATATCGGCGCGAGCTGTGGAACCCCTTTGTTGCGGCGGTAAAAAACTACCGTCTTATTGAGGAGGGGGACAGGGTTGCGGTTGCCGTTAACGGCTCTGCAAAATCCGTCGTCTGCGCCCTGCTTATGAAGCAGCTTCACAGGGTAAGCGATTTTCCTTTTGAGTATAAGCTTATTGCCTGCGACTGCGAAGCCGAGCGGCTTTCGGCAGATTTTAACCTCGATTTTAATGCGGCAAACGGCGATTGCTTTTCAGCCGCAAAGGATTTGAACTGTAACAAAATCGCGCTTGATTTTACGGGAACTCAGGCGGTTTTAACTCTGCTTTCCTCAATGTTTTTCGGGCATAAGCTGCAAACCGTTTTGCCAAAGGAAAGGGCGGGGGAACAGCAGATTATCCGCCCGCTTTACTGCATTTCGGAAGACGCAGTCAGCGCGTTTGAAAGGTATAACGGCTTGCAATTTCCCGCTGTGCGCGCTGATGACGAACGGGCGGCAAAGCTGCTTAAAGAGCTGAAGCAAAAAAATCCCGACGTTGAAAAGAATATTCTTAATTCTCTGCACGCCGTCTGCCTTGAAACCCTGCCGGGCTACACAAGCAAAGGCAAATATTTTGATTTTAACGAAATATACAGCAACAGAGAAAAATAACCACCAAAAAAGGACGCTAAGGGGCACCCTGCGGAAATATGGTCAGCCAAAAAAATGGCGCATTTTTCGCAATAACTGCGTTAAAAATCGGGTTAAGGCGTCAGCCTTAGCCCGATTTTGTGCCTTGTTCTGACAAAAAATGCGCTCATTTTTTGGTGCTTTGCAGTTTTGGCTAAGTAATT
>CADBUK010000001.1 GCA_902797915.1 Oscillospiraceae bacterium | reverse complement strand
TCATACGGCAGAGGTCCTAAGGGCGAAATCTGGCATCTTGAGGACTCGCTTTATGATTTTGTAAAGCTTGTTGTACAGGTTCTTTCAGATAACCCTCTGCTTGTTATTCTTAATTCGTACACAACGGGGCTTTCGGCTTCGGTTATGAAATATATTCTTGATGATATTATCACTAAAGAAAAGGGCGGCAGTGTAACAGCCGATGAGATAGGGCTTCCCGTTTCGGAAAACGGCGGCGTTTTGCCCTGCGGCGCCACTGCTGTTTGGAGTAATAATGGACTTGATTGAATTTAAGGATGTTGACTTTTCTTATTACCTTGATGACGATGATGATTCGTCGCGCGGAATGGAAGTCAGCGTTTTGAAAAATTTTAATCTTAATATTGAAAAAGGCAGCTTTGTTGCAATTCTCGGGCATAACGGCTCGGGCAAATCAACGGTTGCAAAGCTTACAAACGGAATTCTGTTTCCCGAGCGAGGCTGCGTTACCGTTGACGGACAGCAGACAAAGGAAGACGAAAGTATTATCGACATCCGTAAAAAAGTCGGAATGGTTTTTCAAAACCCTGATAATCAGATAGTTTCCTCAATAGTTGAGGAGGACGTTGCCTTCGGCGTGGAAAACCTCGGCGTTCCTCCTGAGGAGTGCCGCCGCAGAGTTGATGAGGCGCTTAAAACCGTTGGTATGTATGACCACCGCTTAAACGCCCCGAATAAGCTTTCGGGCGGGCAGAAGCAGCGCGTTGCCGTTGCGGGTATTATTGCAATGAAGCCGATGTGTATCGTGCTTGACGAGCCTACCGCAATGCTTGACCCGAGCGGCAGGAAAGAGGTTATGCAGACCATCAGAAAGCTTAACCGCGAGGAAGGCATAACAATCGTTCTTATTACTCATTATATGGACGAGGCTGTTCAGGCAGACAGAGTTGTTGTTATAGACAAAGGCGAAATCAGGCTTGACGGCACACCGCGTGAGGTTTTCTCTAACGTTGAGAAAATTAAATCACTCGGTCTTGACGTTCCGCAGGCGACGGAGCTTGCATATAAAATGGGCTTTACGCCTGATAAAACTATTCTTAACGCACAGGAATGTGTTGACTATATTCTGGCATACTCGGAGGGCTGATTTTGGCAGTTTTGGTTTGCGAAAATGTTGAATATCTTTACAGCGTAGGCACTCCGTTTGAGGTTGCCGCGATAAAAAATATTAACTTTTCTGCCGAAAAGGGCGAGTTAATCGGCATTATCGGGCATACGGGCAGCGGAAAGTCAACGCTTATACAACATTTTAACGGGCTTTTGCAGCCTCATCACGGCGCGGTTTACGTTGACGGCAAAGATATTTGGACAAAAGAAAATAAAAAGAATATCAGGTCCGTGCGCTTTGCTGTCGGGCTTTGCTTTCAGTACCCCGAGTATCAGATTTTTGAGGAAAATGTTTTCCGTGAAATAGCATTCGGTCCCAAACAGATGGGGCTTTCCGATGAAGAGATTAAAAAGCGCGTGCGTCGCAGTATGGAAATCGTGGGCTTAAACCGCTCTTACGAGGGTAAATCGCCGTTTGATATGTCGGGCGGTCAGAAAAGGCGCGTCGCAATCGCTTCAATTATTGCTATGGAGCCGCAGGTGCTTATTCTTGATGAACCCTGCGCTGGGCTTGACCCTCACGGCAGGGAGCAGATTTTGAAGTTGATTAAGGACTATCAGTCGGAAATGAAAAACACGGTTATTTTTGTTTCGCACTCTATGGAGGACGTTGCAAAAATCTGTGAAAAGGTGCTTGTAATGAATAAGGGCGGCGTCGCTATGTACGGTACCGTGCCCGAAATATATTCAAGGGGCGCCGAACTTAAAGAAATGGGTCTTAACGTGCCGCAGATAACAGAGGTTTTCCTCAGCCTGAAAGAACGTGGCGTGCCCTGCAAAACGGATGTTTTTACCGTTGAACAGGGTGTGGCAGAGCTTGAAAGGCTTAAATCCGAGGGGGTGCTTAAATGATTGGCGATATTACAATCGGGCAGTATTTCCCCGGAAATTCAGTTATACATAAAATGGACGCAAGGGCAAAAACGGTTTTATCACTTGCTGTTATCATCTCGCTTTTTGTCTGCAAGAATTTCTACTCACTCGGTCTTGTAATTGCGTTTATACTTGCAATAGTTATAATCAGCAGAATTTCATTCAAAACCATTCTTAAAAGCATTAAGCCGCTTGCTATAATAATTCTTATTACCTCGCTGCTTAACCTGTTTTACGGCAAGGGCGAGCCGCTTGTTACTATCGGCAGGCTGAAGATTACAGAGGCGGGTATTAACACGGCGGTATTTATGGCGGTAAGGATTATTATGCTCGTTATTGCCGGCTCGATGCTTACATATACCACAACCCCTACCGATTTGACGGACGCGATTGAAAGGCTCTTTAAACCTTTAAAAGTGTTTAAGGTTGACGTTCACTCAATTGCTATGACTATGACAATTGCGCTGAGGTTTATTCCTACTCTTATTGAGGAAATTGAAAAAATAATGATGGCGCAGAAATCAAGGGGCGCTGATTTTGAAACGGGCGGCTTGCTTAAAAGAATCAAGGCGCTTGTGCCGATTTTAATACCTCTATTCATTTCTTCCTTCAGGAGAGCAAGCGAGCTTGCCTATGCTATGGACTGCCGTTGCTACCGAGGGGGAGAGGGCAGAACTAAAATGAAACAGGTAAAATTATCCACAAGGGATTTTGTTGCAACGGCGGCGGTTATTCTGCTTTTTGCGGCAATAATCCTGCTTAACTCTCTTTCAGTGGCTATTATATGAGAAATTTGCTTTTAACAATCAGCTATGACGGCAGCGCTTACCACGGCTGGCAGGTGCAGGAAAACGCTGTTACCGTGCAGGAGGTTTTTCAGTCCGCCGTTAAAAAGGTGTTTTCGGAGAATATTGACATCAAGGGCTGCAGCCGGACGGACAGCGGCGTTCACGCCAACAATTATTGTCTTTCCTTTAAAACCGAGAAAAATATCCCGAATGAAAATATAGTTTTGGCGCTTAACACCTATCTGCCTAAGGATATTGCCGTGTTGTCCTGTATTGACGTTCCTATGGATTTTCACGCCCGCTACAACGTTAAGTCAAAACAGTATGTTTATAAACTCTATAACGGCAAAATAAGAAATCCGTTTTTGGATAAATATGCTTATCATTACCGCTTTCCGATTGACGCCGATTATCTTAACAAAGAGGCGCAGGCGTTTTGCGGAACGTTTGATTTTGCGGGCTTCTGCTCTGCACATTCAGGGGTTGAGGATACCGTCAGAACCGTTAAAGCCTTCTCCGTAGAGCGCGAGGGCGATATGGTTTATTTTACCGTTGAGGCTGACGGCTTTTTGTACAATATGGTGCGTATTATGGTAGGCACTTTGATTTTTGTTGCAGAAGGCAAAATCAAAGAGGGCGAGCTGAAAAGCGTTATTGAAAGTAAAAACAGAAAGCGCGCGGGCAAAACCGCGCCGCCTCAGGGCTTGTATCTTGATAAGGTAAATTATTGAATTTAAGGAAACAGGTTTATGTCAACTAATCAGCGTGAAAACGAACGCAGGGAAAAACAAAATCAAAAAATCCGCAAAAAGCAAAGGATTATGTGGATTATAATAATTGCCGTAATTATTGTTCTTGTTGTGATGAAGCTTTTTGAGCTTGATTTTTCATCGGTGGGCAAAGTTATAAGCGGAACGGAGGAGGGTATTGTTTCCTCCGTTACTCAGGACAGCTATCCCGTAACTCTGACATCCTCAAAGAATATTGCCTTCGGCTCAATGGCAGGCAATGTTTATGCTTTGACGGATTTGGATTTTAACGTAATAAATTCATCAAGCGGCGAAGTCAGGCTCAATTATGAGCACAGGCTTGCAAATCCTGTTATTGATGTCGACGGCGGCTATGCGCTTCTTTTTGACCAGGGTGGTACAACCTACAGTCTGCATACCCCGTCCGAAACCGTTTATACCGATAAGGCGGATAACGCAATTCTTTGCGGTGCAGTTTCGCAGACGGGCGCAGTGGCACTTGCAACAACCTCTGATTCAGCAAAAACCACAATTAAGATTTACAGCAAATCGCTTGATGAAAAGTTCAGCTTTGACGTTTCTTACGGCTACGTTACCGCAATTGCGGTTGACAGCAGGGGAACACGCGTTGCCTTTGCAGCGGTTAATTCGGACTCCGCAAAGCTTAAAACGGTTGTCTATACAATGAATATAAGCGATGACGAGCCGAGGGGCGAGTTTGAGTATGTAGCCTCCTCCGTTGTGGATTTGCAGTTTAATTCAAGCAGCGTTTATGTTGTGGGTGATGATTTTGTAAGCGTAATTTCATCGCTGAAAAAGGAACGCACCGTGTTTGAGCAGGGCAGTATCAATCTTGTATCGTATTGCTATGACACGTCAAACCGACTTGTACTTGCTTATGCGGATTATCAGGGCGCGGTAAATGACTCCGTAGCCGTAGTTAAACCCTCGGGAAAGGTTGCTTCTGAGTGTAAGGAATTGCCTGAAATCAAGGCGTTAACGGCTTCATCTTCAACTGTCAGCATTCTTTCGGGCAATGAGCTTATTTCATATAAAGCCTCTGATTTTGAGGAAAAGCAACGCTTGATTGTCTTTGAAACTTATGCGGATATTCAGCAGATGTCCTCAAAGATTTTTGTAAGGTACCAGTCTTTTGTTGACGTTGCGGATAATGCCGATAATAATTAATAGGTGTTAATGTGAATTATATTGATATATTTTTTATCGTGCTCGTTTTGACAATGCTTGCGGCGGGGTATGCGAGAGGGCTGCTGCTCTCCGTGCTTACTCTCGTTCGTGCGATTGTTGTTTTCCCGCTTGCCTTCTTTGTTTCGGGTTATTTTAACGAGCAGATTTATACAAGCTTCGTCCACGATATCGCTTTAAATAAGATTGACGAGACATTCAGCTCCTCGCTGAATATTGATGAATTTGTAAATAATACAAGGGAAACGGTTGCTTCGCTGCCTTTCGGTCTGTCTAATTCGGTTGATTTGTCTTTCCTTGACGGCGCAACAAGCGAAAATCTGGCTCAGAAAATGCTTGATAATGTTGTTGAGCCTGTGGCGCTTGTTGTAATCAAGGTTCTTCTTTTCATCGTTACGGCGCTTGTGTTTTTTATTATTACGGGGCTTATTCTTTATTTCATTAAAAAAGCTCAGGATAAAAAGGACGGCTCTCCGCTGAAGCAGACGAACAAACAGCTCGGCGCGTTATTCGGCTTATTTAAAGCGTTTATCGTATCTGCCGTGATTTGTGCGGTGTTCAGCTTTATGAGCACGTCGTTACTTTCGGATGAAAACAGCTTTAAGCAGGTTATTGACTCAAGCTTTGCTGTTGAATATATAAACAAAATAAACCCATTGATAATTTGGTTTTAGGAGGAAATTATGGACGGTTTTAAGGATAATATGAAAGATTTATTTAAAGGCTGGAATACTATTCCCAACTGGCTTTGCTTTCTGCGCATAGCGCTCATTCCCGTATTTTCGGCTTTGTTTATTAAGGACCATTTCCTGTCAGCCGCAATAATTATGGCAATTGCAGCGCTTACAGATTTGTTTGACGGCAAGATTGCAAGAAAATACAATATGGTTTCAAACCTCGGCAAAATGCTTGACCCGATTGCCGATAAGCTTTCTCAGATGGCTATCGTAATTATCCTTCTTTATAAATTCTGGGATATTACATATTTCAAAGTGCTTTTGTTTATGTTTATTGCAAAGGAAATTCTTATGCTTATCGGCGGTGCGCTTTTGCTTGCAAAGGGGCTCAGACCCGCCGCTGCGGAAATGGTGGGCAAGGTTTCAACAACCGTATTCTATGTGTTTATGATTTTAATTATTGCCTTCGGCGGAGAAAATGCTGCAATCAAAAATATTCTTCCCGAGCCTGTAATGATAGGTATGGTTGTAATTTCTCTTATTCTGACCTTTGCGGCGCTGTTCAGCTACGTTCCCGGCTTTGTTAAGCAGCTCAAGGAGAATAAGCAGAACGGCGAAAATGAAGAAAACGCTGAGGAAGTCAGCGAATAATTTAACTCTATTAAGGAGAACGGTAATTTAATGAAACAACAGTTATGCAACAGATGCGGCGAACGTCCTGCGGTTCTGTTTATTCAGAAGATGGAAAACGATAAGGTCGTTCCCGAAG